>JAZOMK010000132.1:0-8631 GCA_045653985.1 Clostridia bacterium
GCGGACATCTTTCTGATTTCACTGGCTTTCATTATGACTCACCACCCTGTTCTTCTTTAGTTACAAACTTACACTTGATGGGAAGTTTGTTTGCAGCAAGACGCATAGATTCTCTTGCTACGTTCTCTTCAACACCGGCAATTTCGAACATAACTCTGCCGGGCTTAACTACTGCTACCCAGTATTCAGGTGAACCCTTACCTGAACCCATTCGGGTTTCAGCGGGCTTAGCTGTTACGGGCTTATCGGGGAATATCTTAATCCAAACCTGACCGCTACGCTTAATGTATCTGGTCATAGCGATACGGGCTGCTTCGATCTGTGCGCTCTTAATCCAACCGGGTTCAGTAGCTACAAGACCGTAATCACCGTAAGCGATGAAGTTACCACGCTGTGCAGTACCCTTCATTCTGCCACGGAAAACTCTTCTTCTTTTTACTCTTTTGGGCATTAACATAATTACTTGCCTCCTTCTGCTTTAGCAGCCTTCTTTGCAAGAATTTCTCCCTTGTAAACCCAAACCTTAACACCGATACGGCCATAGGTTGTTGCTGCCTCAGCAAAACCATAGTCAATATCAGCACGAAGTGTCTGAAGCGGGATGCTGCCTTCATGATAGCCTTCGCTACGTGCAATTTCTGCACCGCCAAGACGGCCTGAAACTAAAATCTTGATACCTTTAGCGCCTGCACGGGTAACTCTCTGCATTGACTGCTTCATAGCACGACGGAAAGATACACGCTTTTCAAGCTGGTGTGCAATGGATTCAGCAACAAGCTGTGCGTCCATATCAGGCTTCTTAATCTCCATGATATTAACGTTTACTTTCTTGCCGATGAACTTTTCAACGTCAGCCTTTAATACGTTGATGCCTTCGCCGCCCTTACCGATAAGTGCGCCGGGCTTTGCGGTGAAGATGAAAAGTGTAACAGCGTTGCTCTTACGCTCGATTTCGATTTTGGATACGCTGAAAGTTGCAAGCTTTGACTTTAAATATGTGCGAAGCTTGTTATCTTCTGCAATGTTAGCTGCCATATCCTTATTGGTTACCCAACGGGAATCCCAATTCTTGATAACGCCTACTCTGAGGCCATGAGGATTAACTTTCTGTCCCATAATTACATCTCCTTCTTCTCATCAAGGATAACAGTGATGTGGCTTGAGCGCTTTAAGATAGGTGCTGCGCTGCCTTTTGCGCGAGGTCTGAAACGTTTAAGGGTGGGACCCTGGTTTGCATAAACCTCTGCAACATAAAGATTATCTCTGTTAAGGTACGGAGGATTGTTCTCCGCATTGGCTATTGCTGATGCAAGAACCTTTTCAACAACGGGGGATGCTGCCTTAGGAGTGAACTGAAGGATAGCAAGTGCCTCGTCAACCTGCTTGCCACGGATAAGGTCGATAACGATACGAACCTTACGGGAAGAGATACGGATGTACTTTGCAATAGCTTTAGGTCTTCTGTCGCGGTTTTCTTTACGATTTGCCGCTTTTTCTCTCATTCTTGTTGCCATGCCGCTAACCTCCTATTACCTTCCTGAGCTCTTCTCGGAACCCGAGTGACCTCTAAATGTTCTTGTAGGTGCAAATTCACCTAACTTATGTCCTACCATATCTTCTGTGATATAAACAGGAACATGCTTTCTGCCGTCATGAACGGCTATTGTATGGCTTACCATCTGGGGGAAGATCGTGGATGATCTTGACCAAGTCTTGATAACCTTCTTATCCCCGGAAGCATTCATTTCTTCAACCTTTTTAAGAAGCTTTACGCTTATAAAAGGTCCTTTTTTAACTGACCTGCTCATAATGAGCCTCCTTCCGATTTATTAGCCGTTGCGGCGTTTTACGATATATTTGTTTGATTTGTTCTTCTTTGCACGAGTCTTGTAACCAAGTGCGGGCTTACCCCAAGGAGTAACAGGGCTGGGACGTCCAACGGGGGACTTACCTTCACCACCACCATGAGGGTGATCGCAGGGGTTCATAACAACACCGCGAACGGTGGGTCTGATGCCCATGTGACGCTTTCTACCAGCTTTACCGATAGAAACGTTCTCGTGATCAAGGTTGCCTACCTGACCGATAGTTGCCTTGCACTCAAGAAGGATGTAACGAACTTCGCCAGAGGGAAGACGTACCTGAGCGTACTTTTCTTCTTTTGACATAAGCTGTGCTGCGTTACCAGCTGCACGAACAAGCTGACCGCCTTTGCCGGGCATAAGCTCGATGTTGTGAATAAGAGTACCTACGGGGATATTCTTAATCTTAAGAGCGTTACCGGGCTTAATGTCAGCGCCTTCGCCTGAAAGAATGGTGTCGCCTACGTTAAGTCCTAAAGGAGCTAAGATGTAGCGCTTTTCACCATCAGCGTAGTTAAGAAGTGCAATGTTTGCGGTACGGTTAGGATCGTATTCGATTGATGCTACGCGTGCCTGAACGTCATCCTTATTACGCTTGAAGTCGATAATTCTGTATTTTCTTGTGTTTCCGCCACCATGATGACGAACTGTCAAACGACCTGCATTGTTTCTACCGCCACTCTTTGAAACCTTATCAAGTAATGAACGTTCAGGAGTGGTTTTTGTAATTTCTTCAAAGGTTGAAACCGACATAAAACGTCTTGCAGGGGAGGTCGGTTTATACTTTCTGATACCCATTGAAATTTCTCCATTTCTCAGCAGCCTTATTTTATCACTTGCGGGCGCATTTGCTGCTGTACGCAACCCGAAGTATAATTAAATCAATTTAAAGCAATTAAGCCATGTTCTCAAAGAACTCGATAGCTTTTGAATCCTTTTTAAGGATAACGTAAGCCTTCTTAACTGTTGAGGTTCTGCCCTCATATCTGCCCATGCGCTTAAGCTTGCCCTGTGTGGTAACTGTGTTAACCTTCTCAACCTTCACGCCGAAAATTGTTTCAACTGCGGTTTTGATCTGGGTTTTTGTTGCCTTAGGTGCTACTTCAAACACATAGCGCTTATCAGCCATAATATCATAGCTCTTTTCTGTGAGAACGGGTTTGATAATGATGTCTTCGCTAAACATTATGCATATACCTCCTCAAGCTTTTTAAGAGCAGCCTTTGTAAGAATGAGCTTGTCGTGGTTGAGGATATCAACAACGTTAAGTGTGTTAACAAGGCCGGTCTTAACTCCGGGGATGTTAGCTGCAGCTCTTTCAACGTTTACTGTGGGCTCTTCGTTTACGATGTAAGCCTTGCCTTCAACCTGAAGGTTTGCAAGAACTTTAACCATTGCTTTTGTTTTTGCTTCGATTTCAAGGGCATCAAGAATGATGATATCCTTGTCTGTAGCTTTTGCTGTAAGTGCGCCTTTAAGAGCAAGTCTCTTAACCTTCTTAGGAACGGTGATTGAGAAGTCTCTTGACTTAGGTGCAAATACAACGCCACCCTTGTAATACTGGGGTGAACGGCTTGAACCCTGACGTGAACGGCCTGTGCCCTTCTGACGGAAAGGTTTCTTACCACCACCGGCAACCTCTGTACGGGTGAGGGTACCCTTTGTGCCCTGACGCTTGTTAGCAAGCTGAGCACGAACTACTGTATGAAGAACGCTGGTATTAACTTCAACTTCGAAGATTTCTTTCTTTAAAGTTACAGTTGAAACCTTTTCGCCTTCAATGTTATATACATTTACTCTTGGCATTGCTGCTTACCTCCTTATTTACTCTTGACAGACTGCTTAATGGTAAGCAGTGCGCCTGCTGCACCGGGAACTGCGCCTTTGATAAGAAGTACGCCTCTTTCGGTATCAACACGTACGATTTCAAGATTCTGAATTGTAACCTGTTCGTTACCCCACTGACCGGGCATGTGCTTGTTCTTGAAAACGTGGCTGGGTGATGAGCTTGCGCCCATTGAACCAACAACTCTGTGTGCGCCTGAACCGTGGGACATAGGACCTGTGTGCTGATTCCATCTCTGGATAACACCACTGAAGCCATGACCCTTTGTCTTAGCAGTTACGTCAACCTTGTCGCCTTCAGCGAAAATGTCGCAGTTGATAACGTCGCCTGCTTTATAATCAGCAGTGTTATCAAACTTGAACTCACGCATAAAACGTGCTACGGGAACGTTTGCCTTTACGAACTGGCCCTTGTTAGGCTTGTTTACGTTCTGTTCCTTAATGTCGCCAAAGCCCACTTTAACAGCTTCATAGCCGTCTTTTTCTTGTGTTTTAACCTGAACTACGTTACAGGGGCCGGCCTGAACGACTGTTACAGGAACTACAGTGCCATCTTGTGCGAAAATCTGTGTCATACCGATTTTCTTACCCAAAATACCTTTTGTCATCATCGTTCATCCTCCTTACAGTTTAATGTTGATGTCAACACCGGCAGCAAGATCCAACTTCATAAGTGCATCTACTGTTTTGGGACCGGCATTGTAAATGTCTATAAGACGTTTGTGAGTACGAAGTTCAAACTGTTCGCGGCTATCCTTATATTTGTGAGGAGCACGGAGAATAGTAATAACTTCTTTCTCGGTGGGAAGGGGAATAGGACCACTTACTGTGGCTCCGGTCTTGACCGCTGTGTCAACGATCTTTTCGGCTGACTGATCGATAAGATTGTGATCATAAGCCTTTAACTTGATTCTGATTTTCTGCGATGCCATTTATATACCTCCTTATTCTCAGCTCAAATACACATTACCGTGTGTGCCGCTTTTATAATTTTTAAAGCAGCGATGTGTATCCGGCCATTCGTCCGATTGTCGGACAATTGTCCACGGAAATTACCTGCATTATAGGAGCAGCAACCTTCCGCTTCATACCATTTACGCAAGAAACATGCGCAGTTATCCCATCGCACAGGACAACGCAGTTATTATATTACTGTTTCCTTTTTTACGCAACTGTTTTTATCCTTATTTTTGTTAACTTTTTGTAAACAATAACTTTTTTAAAAAAATTTTCATACAATTAAATAGCGCCCACAATATATAGTATTTTAAAGTTTTTTTCAGTACCTACAAACTAAAAGGAGTATTATGGCAACTTTAACTTTACGCACAAATTGTACCGCCGCAGTAAGTATAAACGGAAGTTTTTTAGGTTTTATTGAGGAAAATACGCATCTGACGTTGCCTTTGCCTGCCTCTGACACGTATTTTGCCGCCATTAGCTGTGAAGAAAGCCACAATCCGCTTAATTATTTTCTTTCTTTTAAAAACGGAGCCCATCTTTTGCCTTGCTCAGGCAGGTTGTGTAGGTGGAATGACGATATCTACGAATTGTTTTTTGTTTTTGATAAAACTACACCACCACCTCCGCCCGTAATTTTAAAGCAGGAGCAATGGGGCAGTTCGACCGTAGGCTTGTGCGGAGGATATTTTATTAAAGAGGATAACAACGGTTGCAAATATTTTCCTGAGATCATTGACAATTATACCCTTGCAACAGAATATGCCATTTTGACCAAAGGACGCACCGTAATTATTCTTGATAAAAGCTTAAATGAAATTTTAAGGCGGGAGTGTTGCACGTATATCAAAGATTCGGACAAAATCATTCTCCGCTTTACCCCGGGCGAAATGGATTTTTTCACCGTCGAGCAGATTTTTTATAAAACCATCATTTCCTCAAAAATAATTCAACAAGAGTGTCAGACTCATTTTGATCGCCTACGTTGTTTTTGTCAGGCAGTTCGCCTGAACACAGATTTCAGCAGCTTTCTTACCCCCTCATTAAAATCCGCAATGACAGAAGCCAACATAAAAGATTTTTTAGGTGTATTTGATTGCACCGATACCTGCCGTTATATTCCCAACGCAGATAACAATGCCGTTGCGCTGAGGTACATGGTCGATTCATCAAATTATCATTATATTTGTTATCGCTTTACAACTGATACTTCAGACCTTATTGACGATATCAGCGAGCTATAATATAATGAATTCATATTATATATGCGTGCGTTTTTTATAGTGCAACATCCACAGAACGCAAAAAAATTCACAGTACAAGGCGTGAGCGGTGAATAGCCTTTTTGCAAGATGTATTAGAGCGCAAAAAAACTTAAAAATCAGGTGAATTAGCAAGCAAAACCGAGGGAGTTTACATTGTGGTAAATGACTAAGGTTTTATCTTGCTTATGAGCCGCAGTTTTAAGATTTTTTTGTGCTCTAATAAAAAATCGCTTGCGAAAAATCCCATCAAGTAGTATAATATTTTAAATAAAAATAAATGGCGAAAACGCTAAAAAATAGGAGGCTAAACATGAGAGTTTACAACTTCAGTGCCGGTCCGTCCATGCTGCCGGAATCGGTATTAAAAAAAGCAGCAGCAGATATGCTTGATTACGAAGGTTCAGGAATGAGCGTTCTTGAGATGAGCCACCGTGCAAAGTGTTACGATGCCATTATCAAAGAAGCCGAAGCTTTAATCCGCGAGCTTATGAATATTCCCGACAACTACAAGGTTCTTTTTGTTCAGGGCGGTGCAAGCACACAGTTTGCTTGTGTTCCTCTTAACCTTCACAAAAACGGCAAAGCTGATTACATCGTATCAGGTAACTTCTCAGGTCTTTCAGCAAAGGAAGCAAAGAGACTTACCAATGCAAGGGTAATCGCATCAAGTGAGGACGCAACCTTTACATACGTACCCAAAGTAACAAAGGATATGATTGACCCTGAAGCTGACTATCTCCACATTTGCTTCAACAACACAATCTTTGGTACAAAGTACAACTACGTTCCCGAAACAGGCGATGTTCCGCTTGTTGCAGATATGTCATCAATGATCCTTTCAGAGCCTGTTGACGTTTCAAAGTTTGGCGTTATCTATGCAGGTGCACAGAAGAACATCGGCCCTGCAGGTGTAACAGTTGTTATCGTTCGTGATGATCTTTTAGAGAACTTCACCGAAGATTGCCCCACAATGCTTAAGTGGAAGACTCAGGCTGATGGCGAAAGCCTTTACAACACACCTCCTTGCTACAGCATTTACATTTCAATGCTTGTTTTCCGTTGGATCAAGGAAATGGGCGGTGTTGATGCTATCCATGCACTTAACATCAAAAAGGCAAATATGCTTTATGATTATATCGATTCATCAGACTTCTACAAGAACAGCGTAAACAAAGAAGATCGTTCCTTAATGAACGTACCTTTCGTTACACCCAATGCTGACCTTGACGCTAAGTTTGTTAAAGAAGCTGCAGCAGCAGGTCTTGTTTCACTTAAAGGCCATCGTCTTGTTGGCGGTATGCGTGCTTCCATCTACAATGCAATGCCCATCGAAGGCATCGAAGCACTTATCGCATTTATGAAGAAGTTTGAAGCAGAAAATAAGTGAGGTATTTTAAAATGACCGAGATTTTAAAGCTCAACTCCATTGCAGGAGTTGTTAAGGATAATCTTCCTGAAGACAAATACACAATTACTGACGATGCTAAAAACCCCGCAGGTATTTTAGTAAGAAGTGCTGATATGCTTTCATATGATTTCCCCGAAAGCCTTTTAGCAGTTGCACGTGCAGGTGCAGGTGTAAACAACATTCCTTGTGATGTTTGCGCTGAAAAGGGTATCGTTGTTTTCAACACACCCGGTGCAAACGCAAACGCTGTTAAAGAAATGGTGCTTGGCGCTATGATAGCCGCAAGCCGTAACATCGTTGAAGCCGCTGATTGGGCAAAAACCCTCAAGGGCAATGGTGATGCTGTTGGCAAAATGGCTGAAAAGGGCAAAGGTCAGTTCGTTGGTCCTGAAATCCAGGGCAAAACACTTGGCGTTGTTGGCTTAGGTGCTATCGGTGGTCTTGTTGCAAACGCCGCTGTTGCTTTAGGCATGAACGTTATCGGTTACGATCCCTACGTTTCAGTTGACGCAGCATGGAAGCTTTCCCGCGCAGTTGAAAAGGCTGACGATTTAGAAGAAATCTATGCAAAGTGCGATATCATTTCACTTCACGTACCCCAGATTGACTCAACAAAGGGTATGATTAACAAAGATACCATCGCAAAAATGAAGGATGGCGTTATCATCCTTAACTTTGCACGTGGCGGTCTTGTTAAAGATGCTGACGTTATCGAAGCTTGCGAAAACGGCAAGATTTATAAGTATGCAACTGACTTTGCATCCGATGCACTTATCGGCGCAAAGGGCGTTGTAGTATTCCCTCACCTTGGTGCTTCAACTCCTGAATCCGAGGATAACTGTGCAGTTATGGCTTCAAAGGAATTAAAGGAATATTTGGAAAACGGAAACATCATTAACAGCGTAAACTATCCTTCTGTTTCACTTAACAAGACAGGTAACGCACGTATTACCGTTCTTCATAAAAACACAAGCAATATGGTTGGTAGCATCACAGCCGCTATCGCTTCATCAGGCGAAAACATCAGCGGTATGATTAACGCTTCAAAGGGCGATTATGCTTACACTATCATTGATATTGATAACGAATTTAAGCCCGAAGTTGTTGACTTCATTAAGGCTATCGGCAACGTTATTCGCGTTCGTGTAATCTAAGCGGTGGAAGACGATATCTTCCACCTTTCAAAAAACATAACGGGGCGAAAAATTCGCCCCTTATATATTTTTTGAGACTCGCGCGGCTGCGAGCCCGTTAAAACGGGCGACTTGCCTTGCGTATGGTGTTTTTTGTA
>JAZOMK010000133.1:0-3641 GCA_045653985.1 Clostridia bacterium
TACGATAAACTTATTTCCACAATTTTAATTGGTAATAACATCGTAAATATTGCTGTTGCATCAATCGGTACTGTTTTGTTCGTTGATATTTTAAACGGCGACCAGGAATTGGGCGCAACAATATCAACCATCGTTGTAACCGTTGCCGTACTTATCTTTGGCGAAATCACACCAAAAAGCATTGCAAAGGATGCACCTGAAAAGTTTGCAATGTTCTCTTCGCCCTTTATCCGTGTGCTTATCTGGCTTTTAACGCCCCTTTGCATTATTTTCTCAGGCTGGAAGAAGCTTATTTCAAAGCTCTTTATGTCCGAGGAAGAAGATAAAATGGCGCAGGAAGAACTTTTAATGATTGTTGACGAAGCTGAGCAGGAAGGCGGCATTGATACTGATGAAGGCGATCTTTTAAGAAACGCCATTGAGTTCAACGAAATCCGTGCTGAAGATATCCTCACCCACCGCGTTGATTTAGAGGCAGTTCCACAAGATGCACCAAAAGAAGAAATTGCACAGAAATTTTCAGACACTCGTTTTTCAAGATTGCTTGTTTATAACGAAAATATTGACGATATCGTGGGTGTTATCCACTTAAAAGATTTTTACAAGGATAACGGCATTTTAAAGGACGATATCCAAACAATTATGTCGCCCCCGTTATTTATACATAAGTTCGAAAAAGTTGATGACCTTCTTAAACAATTACAGCAAGCAAAATCACATATCGCAGTTGTTGTTGACGAGTACGGCGGTACATTGGGTATTGTTACAATGGAAGATATTTTGGAAGAGCTTGTTGGCGATATCTGGGATGAGCACGATGAGGTTGTTGAACAATTTACAACAGTTGGCGAAAACACCTATATCGTAGATTGTGCAACCAATTTTGAAGAGTTCTGTGAATTCTTTGAGCTTGAGCCTGAGGAGACGGAAAGTATTTCTCTTGGTGGCTGGATTATGGAGCAGTTAGAGCGCATCCCCTCAATAAACGATAAATTTTCTTATGAACATCTTGATTTTATAATTGAAGAATCCGACTCCCGTCGCGTTATTTCAACAAAGGTTATAAAGAACGAAAAAATAACTGAAGCCGAGGACTAATATGGAAAATCTTACCAATATTAAAAGAATAGGTACCGTAAAACATTCAGGCAGCGAGTGGTCTTTAATTACTAAAGAGATTATTCTTGATAAATTACCAAAAAGTGCATTTATTCGTATTGATGCCGTAGGCGTATGCGGTATATTTATAAATGATAGATTTTTAGAAGCAACAACGGGAAGGTATGCCAATCGCGTTGCATCTTTTGAAATTACCTCGCTGTTAAATTTAGGTAAAAATACAATTTCCTTAAAACTCGGCAACCATTTTTATCAGGCTGTTTTTAATGATATTTTTAACCGCACAAATACTATGTTTTCTTCTGTTGCGGCAGAAATTATAATTGATGATTTAACTTTTACAACTGACGAAAATTGGATATGTAGCGATACTCTTCATCATTTTTCAGACGTTACAAGTGCTGAACATGAGCGTTTTTGGCTTTCTTCTGCTGTGTGGAAGGCGCAGGAAGTTTCCGTAAACGATGCAATCTTTAAAGTTGTTGGTGAAAATTATAATCCCAACGAAAACTTAAACAAAATCATTGAAATTGATAATCTTATCGAAAATGATATTTATGACCTTGGAAAGCTTTACGTTGGCTATCTTTTAGTTGATTATGAAGCTGAAAAGGATTCTGAAATAACCTTTACTTTTGATTATACCGAAAACGTTTCCGATGTTTTAAATAACGCACCAATAATCATGCGTTTACAAATTACCGAAACCGTAGAAAAAGGCAAAAACACGCATATTGTTTTAAGAAGGCGTGCTTTCAGATATTTAAAGGTTACGCATGATAATAACGTAAAAATTAACGGCATCAAACTTATTTTAAGCCAGAAACCTAATAATTCATTGGGATATTTTGAATCAGAGGATGATATTCTTAACAAAGCATGGGAAGTTGGCAAATACACTCTTTTAGTTAATATGCATCAGGAATACGAAAGTTGCCCAAGAAACGAAATGAAGTTTTTTGCAGGTGATGCAATTATTGAAGCACTTGTAGACTACTGCACATTCTTTGACGGTTCGCTTGTTGATGCTTCAATGGCATTAACTGAGTTTGATACAAACGTTGGTCTTCGCCATAACCGTGTAGACCGCAACGTAAGCTTGTGGGACTACCCCGCATGGCGCATTTTAATTGCATATAATCATTATTTATATTTTAACGATACTGCCTTTGTAAAAAAATATTATGACGAGCTTGTAATAAACCTTCAATGGCTTATTGATAAAATGAATTCACGATGTCTTATTTATCAATTCCCTGTTTTCACAGCACCTATGTACCAGGGAAATAGCCCCTTGGAATACAATTCATCAACAGACCGCTGGGGCGAAAAGCCTCTATTAAACGCACTTTTATATAAATGTTTGCTTGCTATGGCTGAGTTTGCAGATATTTTAGGCGATAGCAATAAAGATTTATGGATTACGTTGGCTAAAAAAGTTAAAGATGCTATAAACAAGCATTTATGGAATGAAGAAAAAGAAGCATATCTTGATACCTTTAATACTTCATATATCCCTGAGGACGGCAATGCCCTTGCGGTGCTTTTTGGTATAGCAGATAATGAAAGAACAAATAAAATTTTAGAAACCTTAAAAAAAGAAACGTGGACTCCTTACGGTGCATCAATGATAAATTCAGATACAATGAAGATTCGCGACCAATACCGCACCATTTCGCCCGTTATGAATATGTATGAAGCCGAAGCACGTTTCTTAAACAATGACGAAGAAAATGCCCTTGAGCTTATTAAGCGTTGCTGGGGCGGTATGTTAAAAAAGGGTGCAGGAACTTTCTGGGAATTTATATCCAATAGCGAAACCGAAAAGTGGCCTATTCCCGCCCACGGCTGGGCATCAGGTTGCACTTATCTGTTAAGCTCATACGTTTTAGGTATCCGCCCAATTAAAGCAGGCTTTGAGGAAGTTATTTTTGCACCATCAGAAACTCTTGATAATTTTAAAGGCGTTGTGCCTACTTTAAAAGGCTTAATTGCAATAAAAAAAGAAAATGGCAAATATACCCTTGCCATTCCTAAAAACATTAAACTTATTACTGAAATTAAAGA
The DNA here is from genome assembly GCA_045653985.1 of Clostridia bacterium. GTDB lineage: Bacteria > Bacillota > Clostridia > Christensenellales > QALW01 > UMGS1322. Next base: position 3,187 of record JAZOMK010000133.1, read on the forward strand.
TATTGAAATTATCGAATATTAAAAAATGGCAGATTAAAATCTGCCATTTTTGTTGTTTTGGTATCATTTGCAACACGCAGTTGCAAAGATTTAGCGCACAACCACTATCAGCGTGCGATAAAATTCACAGTACAAGGAAAGGTGTTCTTAAGGCGAATGAGCTTACATAACGGTAAGTGATTGAGCCTTAACGGACGGCTTGACACAGTAATGTGGAGATTTAGCGTGCGATAAAATCCGTCAACTTCAAAGTTTAATAAAATTTGCAAATCAGTGGCGCAGATGGTTAATTGCAAAGGCGCTTACATAACGGTAAGTAACTGCGCAATTATACCGCCTGCAACACGCAGTTGCAAAGGTTTAGTGCACAACCACTATCAGCGTGCGATAAAATTCACAGTACAAGGAAAGGTGTTCTTAAGGCGAATGAGCTTACATAACGGTAAGTGATTGAG
>JAZOMK010000134.1:0-30949 GCA_045653985.1 Clostridia bacterium
AAAAAACGTTTTAAGATGTTTTTTGCAACGTAAAGCCGATTTCTATCGGCTTTGTCGAGAAATTTAATCAATTTCTCGACATTTGATAATCATTATAATGATGAAATATACAAACAAGAGATAAATGAAAGTTTTAAAAAAATTGAGTTCGCTTTTTGTATGTTTTTGTTTGCTTTTCGCATTTACATGGTAAAGATTTTTCGGTATAATCTCACTGAGGTGAAAAATATGATTCAGGGAAAAATCAATGGGATATGTTACGAAATTCCTTATATTGAAGAAAAAAGGGAACAATATACCTTTATTACCGTAAAAAAAGAGGATTATAAAGCATATGAAGAGGTAAGGCTTCTCAATGATATAAGCACCGTAGAGGCTTGTGATGGCTATTTTGTTACACCACAACGTTTAAGTGGAATACTTGTTTATCTTAATAAGGATGATGAAGATTATACGCAAACTTGTTTACCGTGCGTTAGCTTTTATGGCGTAAAAACACCTGATAAATGTTTTGTTGCGATAATGGAAGGTATGCGTTATGAAACGCATTTTGAATTTAAAAAAGAAGGAAATCAATTTTCCTCTTGTTTCTTGTTGCGCCTTAAAGATGACCACGTAGACGCATATGAGGATATAACGCTTATGGTTTATGAGCTTGACAACACTGCAGATTATAATACGATGGCTAAAATTTATCGTGATTATAAATATGCTAACGGATTAAAGTCTATTGAAGAAAAAAATCTTCCTATGGTAAATTATGCTTCGGTTGCGCCTGAAATTCGCGTCAGAATGGGGTGGAAACCCGTGCCTGCTGAAATTGAATTTCAAACGGAAGAAAATGAGCCCGAAATGCACGTGGCAGTAACCTTTGAAAGACTTATAGAGCTTATGGACAACCTTAAAAAAGAAGGCGTGGAAAAGGCACAGTTCTGTCTTGTTGGTTGGAATAAATCAGGACACGATGGCAGATGGCCGCAGTATTTCCCTGTGGAAGAAAAATTAGGCGGAGAAGAAGGCTTAAAAAAGGCAATCAATCATGCCAAAAAACTGGGATATCATATTGTTTGCCATACAAATTCATCTGATGCTTACAGTATTGCGGATAATTTTGATGAAAATATGATGATTCGCAATTTTGACCAGACAGTAGGAATGGGCACAACGTGGTCAGGTGGAAAAATGCATTTTGTTTGTGCCAAAGAAGCAATAAAATATACAAAAGAGATTTTGCCCAAAGTCAGGGAATTAGGATTTGAAGGCGTACATTATATTGACGTTTTATCAATTATTCGTCCATATTATTGCTATCATAAGGACCATCCTGCTAATCGCAAAGAAACAAGTCTTTTATGGAAAGAAATGTTGAAATACTCTCGTGATTTGTTTGGCGGTTGTGCTTCTGAGGGCAGTTATGATATGATTGCCGATGAACTTGATTCTGTTCTTTATTGTGGTTTCGGTAAATTTTTAACACCTCCGCTTCCCAATATTACTCATAAAATAATTCCGTTGTGGGAACTTGTGTATCATGGCGCAGTTATGGCGTGCCCTGCATCGGAACTTGTAAATGTAGGTATTATTGACAGAAAACTTCAACTTAAATTTGTTGAGTTTGGCGGTAGACCTGCTATGTACGTATATTCACGTTTCGTTACCGAATCAAAGGACCGTGGAAATTGGATGGGTGATGATGATTTGAGGCTTGAAACGGATGAGGATATGGCGCGCACAGTGAACGTGTTAAAGAAAACAGTTGAGTTTTATGAGCCATTGAAGGAATTGCAAAAGGAAAAAATCCTTGAACATAAATATCTTACTGATGATATTGTCCGTGTAACTTATGAAAAGGGAAAGAAAATTTATATAAATTATGGCGAAACCGCAGAGGTCGAAGGCGTAAAAATAAATTCAATGGACTATGTTATGGTATAGCCGAATGCACAGGAGAGAAAAAATGTTATTGTATATTGTTCGGCATGCAGACCCCGTTTATGAAACGGACTCGTTAACGGAAAAAGGTAAAGTACAAGCGGAAGCCGTAGCTAAAAGGCTGAATAAATCAGGTATTGATAGGGTGTTTAGTTCACCTTATGGACGTGCTAAAGAAACGGCTGATTATACCTGCAATTTGTTGGAAATAGATAAAAATATTGAAGAATGGACACGTGAAGTACATATTTCTCAAATGGATGCAGAATCAAAGCGTGTTAAGGAATATGGTGAAGAGTTTTTAATGCGACTTGGGTATCAAAAAGAAAATGAAGGCTATCGTATTTTGTACGAAAACAATGAACGTGTTGCTTTGTTTTGTCATGGCGCTTTTATAATTGTTTGGTTAGCTGAATTATTAAGTATGCCTCTTGATATAATGCTCCAATCTTTTACGGTTACACACACCGGTGTAACCGTAATTGAATTTCCAAATGACGATAGCGGAATAACAGTTCCTAAATGCTTATGTTTTTCTGACATTTCTCATTTGTATGCAGAAAATTTGGAATTGTTGCATGATAACAGAATTGAAATATAAATTTTGATGTGAACAAGAGCATATAAATAGGATAAGGCGGGTTAAAATATCTTGAAATTAAATAACATTTTTACATCGCATATGGTTTTTGCAAGCGGTAAGCCTATTCGTATATACGGTACAGGCTGCGGTAGAGCGCAGATAACTTTTGCAGGAATTACTAAAACAGTTGTTTCTGAAACCGATAATTGGCTTATTGAATTTGAGCCTATGAAGTATGGCGGTCCTTATGAACTTATATTTGAGGATGGTAATGATGCTCTGACACTAAAGAGTATTTATGTTGGAGAGGTTTATCTTTGTGCAGGACAATCAAATATGGAGTTCAAGATGAGCTGGTCATCGTTTGACCCTGCTTTGTATGAATCAAACAATAAATTAAGGCTGTTTGCTACTGATAGAATTGAGAAAACTGACTATTATACACCTAAGGACGGATGGGTTATATGCGATAAGGAAAAAGTAGGAAAATGGTCGGCAATTGGTTATTTTACAGGCATGGAAATTGTAAAAGAAAAGGGGATTGCGGTAGGAGTTATAACTTGTTATCAAGGCGCTTCAGTAATCGAAAGTTGGGTGCCTAAAAATGCTTTTACAGATAACGGAATTGACGTTTCTTTAAATAGAAAGAATTATGACCATTATTTTGAAAAGTATGCAAGATGGAATGGGGATGGCGTTCTTTATGAGTATGCGCTTTCGCAAGTCATACCCTTTTCGCTTTCGGCCGTTGTATGGTATCAAGGGGAAAGTGATACTTCAAAAGAGGAAGCGCCTCTTTACTTAAAGGAGTTATCAATTCTTATAGATATATGGCGTGAAAATTTTAAAAATGAAAAATTACCTTTTGTAATCGTTCAATTAGCAGATTGCCTAAAGAGAAGCGGTGTACCTTGGAGTACGGTTCAGAAAGCACAGTATGATATACAATTTCTTGTGCCGAATGTTAAATGTGTTATCTCATCAGATGTGTGCGAAAATGATAATATTCATCCACCGACGAAGGATAAATTGTCAAAAAGGATAGCTTCTTCGCTTTTAGAATTTATGGATTAAAAAATCTCTCAGTTAAGAAAACTGAGAGATTTTTTCTATTTATAAATGTATAATACATAATCTGTTCCGGCAGGTTTTTCAGGGAGATTATATGACGAACTTAAAAATGTGTTAAAAGTTGCTTCTGCGCTATAAGTATTATTTATCGGGTCAAACCAACGATAATGATATGTTGTGAAGCGACTAAGGTTTTTTAGTGTACCCGTTGCAGTACCGTTTTCTGAGTTTGGATTTTCAGCAACGGAAGTATCAGAGAAGTTAAAAAAGTAAATAACAATTTTACTATTGTCGGCATTTGACGCAATATTTGCAAATGCACCTTCTGAACGTGTTAAATAATCAAGTTCGTATGAAGTGCTAACTTCTGAACCGAATCTTGGCATAAGGTTCCACCAATCACCAACAGTGTCTTCGAAGAAGGTACGCATATATCCCATTTGAATTGCACTTGGATAGTTAAGGGAATCTTCCCAAGTTGCCGCCTGCTTTTCTTCAGGGGTGATGGTATCAACTTTGTCAGTTGTGGTAGAATCTTCATCATATTCACTTAAATAACACCAGGTATCTTGCCCACCCCATGCGTATCCGAAAACACCGCCTAAATAAGAAATCCATCCTTGTGCACGAGCACCAAAGTTTTTAGTCCAAAGATAACAATATCTGCCTTCATAATTTACGACAGGCTTACCTTGACCATATTCCATGGCATTGTATGCGTAAATGTGATTGTTGCTTTCGTTATGAAGTGAAGGAGACCATTGCATAGCATAGAAATCGTGTTCCTCTAAGGATGCAAAAGAAGAATCTCTTACACCGCGAACATTTGAAACACCTTCCATATGTGCCGTGAGGGGACTATTATATGCATCGTATTTTGATATATATTGGGCAACGTAATGATACGGATTATTAATGTAGCTCCATTCTTTGTGTCCGTTAAAGTTGTCACGTTGCCAGAAGAAGTCATTATCAACTTCCTGTCCCATTGACCACATTACGGGGAAGGCTGAATATCTTGCAACCCAATAGCGGCAGATGCGTTCAAGTTCTGCTTTTGCACTGTCGGAAAGGTCATACATAAGATATTCGTAAGTGCCATCGTCATTTTGTGTTGTTGGGTGCGTTGCTGTGCCTACAACTGTATCAGAGAACCCACCGAAGTTATTGATGAACGTCGTCATACTTGATGGATAGAAGAAGGATGCATTTACGTGCGTAAGTCCTGCATCTGCAATAATTTCAAACTTTTGGTCATATTCTCTTAATGCCGATATATCCACAATAGAGATACCATCTTCAAAATTGAATTTTGCACTTAATGGTTGTGATTGAATAACGGAATAACCGTTTTGAACTCTGTTAGCAGTGATGGTTTCAACCATTTCAACAGTTTCACCGCCAAGCCCCCAATGGGTATCTGCTAAGTAGAAGAAAGGAGTGTTATCGTCATACATAAAATATTTAACGTTTTCAACAACTTTAACTCGGCCGTGTTTGTATAAATCAAGTTCGCCTGAATATTTTGTGCAAGTTACGGTATTTGTTTGGTTGTGCAACCCTGTATTTTCACTGTCGGTACATACTGTTGTATACGACCATTGGCCCTCAGTAGGACACATAAAGCGAATGCGCCATATATCTCCACCATCCCAGAAACCTGGAACAGTATAGGTGGTTGTTCCGTTTGTGAGGATAAGGTTAACGTCAACATCACGATAGGGGTCATCGTATTTTTTGTTTGAAATAAGTGTAATTTCGTTTGTGCGCCAGGTTTCTGCGTCCGATACACTTACAGGCTGTTCTTGATTAACAATAGCCTCGGTAATTGAAAAATCAACAATAGCAATTTCAGCAATTTCGGTGACGTTTATTGAATGGAATCCAAACCTCCAATATTGTCCCACACCAATATCACTTGAAAGAACTTTAATAGTGGTTCGGTACGTGTGCCAGACGTTATTTTTCGATTCATCGGCAACAGGAAAGTTTAAATAATAGTTCCCGTTATGGTCTGTTGAAAATGAAGTTTCGGTTTTTGTTCTTATCAGAGGAGTGAAGGGCATATAAACCGAATCGATGTTTCTTGCTGCTATTTTGTATTTGAAACTGATTGTATATTCGCCTGCTCTTTTAATAAGTGGCATGATATCAAGCATTGGTGTTTGATAGTTTGCTGCGTTTTCGTTTATTTGTGCAACAAGGAACTGATTTCCGTCTTCAATTTTAAGGTCAAGCTTAATGTTATCGGATGCATCATCTAAATCAAACCAATCAGTATCGGTTATAAAATTGATACCTTCAAAAGTGCTGTTTGCCGTGCTGATTGTTTCTGTTTTTGCGGGTGTGCCAAGAACATCGCTGTCTTCTAATTCGAAAACAGAATCATTGGTATTTGTGGCTTTTGCATATTCTTTTGCGGATTTTCCGTAATTGTAAAGAGCTTTTGAAAGCTCGCCAACAGAGGCATCATTATGTTTTGCTCCAACGTATGCGCAAACATTGTATGAAACGGTACTGATTGTGTTGCCATCTTTTACAAGCTTTAACGTAAAGACTTTGTCAAACTCTGTCGCTTTTAAATCGTGGGTGTAGTATGTATATGAACCGTCGGTATTTTTTGTAAGCTCTGAACGATTGATTTTTGTGCCGTTAACGTAAACTTCTACGTTTTCATCATTAAGAAGAAGTTTGAAAAATACGTTGTTTGCATTTGAAACGTGCACGCCCAATGATTTTACTTTGTTTTCGCTATCGGTGTTGCCGATAACTTCTTTTACACCAACAGGCACGATAAAATCACTTTTATATTCAGTTATCCAATTATAACTATTCGCAAGAGAATCGGTACGATAGTCTTTATATAACTGTGATTGCGCACCGTATTCAAGCATATCTGCAAGAAGAGCTTTGAATTTTTTGTGCTGTGATGAAGTGTAACCAAGTTCCGTTGCCGTTTTGTTTATTTGACGTTGACAATAAAGGGCAACGCTGTAATTTTCGTGTTTTGCAAGCAACGTGCCGTCAGAAGCAAAAAGTTCTGCGTTTATGGTGTCTGTCATACACTGTGGATTGATACCTAAGTATGAGTATTTATACATTTTTTGCGTTGAATCATAACTTCCATTAACTTCTGTTACTTTGCCGGAAGATGATGTGAAACGCATATAAGCGTTACTTAAATCTGTATCTGAAGTTGCAAAATAATCAAGCGTAAGCGTTGAACCAAGATTAAGAACTGCACCGTTTATTTTTGAAGCAGGTTCTTCATCTTCTGCAAAAATTGTGCCTAAATTTACGCAAGAAAGCAATAATATAAATGATAATAAAATACTTATAAGTTTCTTCATATAGGGCATCCTTTCGGTAAACGTTTTAAATTAAAAATTCATCGCCATCGTGAGCGACTGAAACTGGATAAGGCAGACTTAAACATATTTGGATTAAGCGTTTTTCACCGTTATCAACATTCCAGCTTTCATTTATTTTTACGTGCCACTTATCAGCTACGTGAATAAAAATAAGTTTATTAAACTTTGCTTTTTCTAAAATAGGTAATGCGGTGTCAGGACTATAGTGTGTTGCTTCACAAAGGCAAAGGTCAAAATGTTCGTCATTGGCAATTTTGGGAAAATCGGAAAAATCACTCCACAAATCACCGGTATGTAAAATCCTTTTATCTTCTTTCTTAAAATATAAAACGTATGCAAAACTGCAAGGGTCGCCTTCACATCTGCCTTTTGTTCTTAAATGTGCTGTGCGAATAGCGGTAACCGTTAAATTTTCATCATCATAAATAATTCCGTCGTCTACGGATAAAAATTCAACGATATCAGTGCTTTCGTGAAGTGCACTTATCCAGTTTTTTAATGGCTCAATGGCTGTTGCCTCAGGCAAAAACAAGGTAAAAGGAATTTGTCTTAACAAATGATATTTACCTACTTGCTTAATAAGCCCCGAAAGACCACCTGCATGGTCATCGTGCATATGAGAAATAAAAACGGCTCTTACGTCTTTTGCGTTCAAGCCTTTTCTTCTTAAAAGAGCTTCGCAGGGGGCGCCTGCATCAACTAAATAAATAACTCCGTTATCCGTTTCATAGGCGGTAGAAGAATTAAAACGGGAAAACGTTGAATCTCCGTGGCTTGTGCCTAATGTATAAACTCTCATAAAAAATCCTTTTAATATAAAATATAATCAAAATCCTTTGAAGGAAATTTAACGTCAACTTTCGTTGTGGGCTGAGCTTCTTTTATACTGTATAAACAATCAGCATCGTTCATATGTACGGGAAACAGAATGGGGATGTTGGCTTCTTCACAAAGCTTTATTGCTTCATAAACACTTGAATGTCCGCAAGAACGTGTTTCGGGGGCATCGGTTGGATGTGAAGCACCTAACGTGCAATCGTGAATTATTGCATTTGCGTTTTTGAATAAATCTTTCATATCTGCTTTGTAGGCGGTATCACCGGTTATTGCAAGAACCTTTTTACTTATTTTATCTTCAAAACGGTAGCATCTTGCGGAAACGGGATGATATGAAATACCTGCAGAAATCAAAACATCGTCATTTTCAAAAAATTCGCCTTCGTTAAGTACGATTTCTTTCGGCATTTTTTGTCCGAGAAAAAATTTATCAAGCTGAAGAAAGTTGTACGTTCTTTTTAAAACTTCAGGCATTGTTTCAGGACCTATAAACGTTAAATCGCCAATGTTTTTTTGTTTGGATTGCATCATAAAAAACAACAATCCCGCAAGACCAATGTAATGGTCGTGGTGCATATGGGTGAAAATAATGTACTCAATTTTTGATATATCGGTATCTCTGTTTCTTAACTGTGTCAACACGTTGTAACCGCAATCAACAAGATATTTGCCGTTAATTAAAAAACAGGGACAATCATTGTTTTTGTCAGGAATGCTTGAGGCACTTCCTAAAAAGCGAATATTCATAAAAGCCTCCTATGTCTTTTGATGTTTCTTTCTGTATTGTGCAGGCGTCATTCCGGCTTCTTTTTTAAAAAAGGTGCTGAAATAGTAAACGGTTGCAAAACCCGTTGCTTCGGCAACCTGCTCGATAGAAGTATCGGGTTGTGAAATTAAAATCGTTTTTGCGTTTTCAAGGCGCAGGGACGAAATGTATTGATGTGGCGGTATGCCGAATAATTGTTTAAATAACCTGCGTAAATGTACTTCACTTACCGAAAGCATAGCTGCAAGTGCACTTACATTGAATTGTACTGATGAAATATTTTTATTGATGCAATCGTTGATTTTTTCAAGAAAAGTTGAGTAATGCAACGTAGACAAATAATCCCTGAACAAAAAGTGCAATAAATCATAAAATTGACTTTTTGTTTTTAGACGATATCCTATAAAGGCATCTTTTTGCGTGCGATGTATTTTTTTGAATTTTTCAAATACAAGGGCAGGGTCTGAAGGCGTCATTACATAAGGCAATGAAATATCCAGTGCGTTTTTACCATTGGGCATCGTAAAGTCAATGGCATAAAATTCAACCTTTTCGTTGGATAATTTCTTGCCTGAATATGGTAATCCGGTAGGCAATATCAATACTTGATTTGGGTGAACTTCTATGGTTTTGCCATCAATAAAATATGCTGTATCACCTGAAACAAAGAAAATAGCACCGTTTACTTCACGGGGGGCGGTAAAGTTTCTTAACCAGTTATATCCCGAAAAGTGAAAAGTGTTGGATATTTTTACAACATCAATATCGTTTTCTATAAATTTGTTAAAATTAATTTCACTCATACTTGTTGATAATCTCCTTATATTTCCAATTATATTGTGGGATTTTTGTGTTGTCAATGCTATGTTCGGTTTTTGTAAAAAAATGATAGTTTTTTATATTGTTGAAAAATTGCATTTTTGCTATCATTAAAATGAAGAAATTTTAAGGAGTGGTTTTTCTATGAAAAAATTGATTTCCATTGCTCTTGCATTGGCAATGACTCTCAGCAGCATTGCGTTTATTGGTGCATCAGCGGCAACAGAAGTACCCGAAGGATACGTATGGAGTAAAAACCTTGTTCCGTCAGAATATTCTGATTTTGACAGCCTTCAGGTTGGTACAGACCCAATCGCAACATCAAACAACCTTATGATATATGGTGGCAGCACAAACGTAAACGTTGTTTATGATGCACAAAAAGGTAGCAACGTTCTTAATTGGACGGGTAATGCTAACTACATTGCTCCTAGATGGAACATTGGCGGACTTTTAAAGGATGTTGCACAGGACAGAGGCTTATCTTCACTTACGGTAAAGGTTTCCGTTGATATTAAGTTGAATAACTCGGTAGATAAAACTGCAGTTGGTTCAGTAAGCAACGTTGGCGATTTTGTTTTGAATGGCGCAAACGGAGTTACCGGAATAATGCTTCAGGAAAACTTTGGTAATAAAACCGGAACATGGTATACCGTTACGGGTGAATTTACTTTAAGCGAAGCAGATATTCAGTCAATCAATATGGCTGATAATAAATATAACTACGGTTTGGCTTTTAGCGGATTCTTTACAGGCGTGCCTTACGGTCATATTGATAACGTAACCGTTCAGGTGCTTGTCCCTGCAGGATATGATTGGAGCGACAATATTGTTCCTGCAGAGTATTCGAATTTTGATTCTCTTGCAGTTGGCACAGACCCTATTGCAACATCAAATAACTTTATGATATATGGCGGCAGCACAAACGTAAACGTTGTTTATGATGCACAGAAAGAAAGTAATGTTCTTAATTGGACAGGTAGCGCTAACTACACTGCACCCAGATGGAACATTGGCGGTATTTTAAAAGATTTTGCAGAAGAAAAAGGCTTAACAACTCTTAAAGTAAAAGTATCTATGGATATTAAAATGAACAGCACAGCGGCACCTGATGCAACAAATACCGTTGGTAACGTTGGTGATTTTGTTTTAAATGGTGCAAATGGTGTTAGCGGAATAATGCTTCAGGAGAACTTTGGTAATGCAATGGGCACCTGGTTTACCGTTACAGGTGAATTTACTTTAACTGAAGCTGATATCCAATCAATAGATATGACAGATAACAGTAAAAACTATGGTATAACCTTTAAAGGTTGGGTTACAGGTGTACCTTACGGGCACATTGATAACGTAGTAGTTAAGGTATACGCGCCTGTTGAATTAATACCCACCCCCGAAGCTACAGTAGAACCTACAGAAGAACCCACACCTACAGCAACAGCTACACCTACGCCCGAACCAACACCTACGCCCGAACCAACACCTTTTAATGGCTTGGTAAACGGAAATGCTGAAAACGGTACTGAAAACTGGGGCATAATGGCAGGTAATAACGGTAGTGTAGAACAAGTTTCAGGTGGTGCAAAGGATACAGAACATTCAATTAAGTTCACACCCGGCGACAGATTCGCCTGGGGACAGATGGGTTCAATTGCATATGACCTTACACCTCAGATAAACGCTGAAGGCGCAGGCACATATAAGCTTTCATTCTACATTAAAGCAGAAGAAGGCAAGGGTGGCTTGTTTAACGTTGGTGTTGGCTCAATGTATTGGCAGACCGGCGTTGGTGCCAAGTATGACCCCAATGACCAGACCAAATTAACTGATGTTCCAACAGCATATGTTCTTCAACTTGTTGAAATCACAGACCAGTGGCTCAAGATTAACGTTGAGTTCGAAATAACAGAAGAATATTTGGCACAGATTGCACTTGTACACGCAGTTCGTCCTAATCAGGCAAAATTATTCTTCCGTCTTGATGGCAGCGTTGGTGCTTATAAAACAGCAGGCACAGAATTCTCATATTTTGTTGATGAAGTTGTTTTAAGCAAGAAAGAAGCAGTTCCCGTAAAGGAACTTACAAATACTGATGCTGAAAATGGTATTGAAAATTGGGGTATAATGTACGGCCAGAACGGTTCTGTTGAACAAGTTTCAGGCGGTGCAAAGGATACAGAACATTCAATTAAGTTCACACCCGGTGAAAGATTCGCGTGGGGACAGATGGGCTCCATCGCATATGACCTTTCACCTGCAATTATTGTTGATGAAGAAAATGGTTATTTCGGTAATGGCGCAGGTAATTATGAACTTTCCTTCTATATTAAAGCAGAAGAAGGCAAGGGTGGCTTATTTAACGTTGGCGTTGGCTCAATGTATTGGCAGGTAAATGCAGGCGCAACTTATGAAGGAACAAACAAAACAACAGTTCCAACAGCTTACTTTATTAAGCTTGTTGAAATTGATGACCAGTGGCAAAAGGTTACTGTAAGATTTGAAATTACCGATGAATATCTTGAACAGATTGCGCTTGTTCATGCGGCAAGACCTAACCAGGCAAAATTGTTCTTCCGTCTTGATGGCAGTGTTGGTGCTTATGAAACGGCAGGTAGTGAATTCAGCTATTTTGTTGACGAAGTATCAATCAAGTATATGAACGGTGTTATTGCAGGTGCGAACGTTGATGTTGGAAGCACACTTACCGTAAATTATTATGCTAAACTTACAGCAGACTATACTTCAGCACAGATGGTGTTCACACGCAATGATAAGTCCATAACAGTTGATGGTGTTCTTGAAGATGGTATGTATAAGTTTGCTTATACGGGAATCAACCCACAGTGTATGAATGATAATATTTCGGCACAGCTTATCCTTGGTGATGAAGTTCTTGACGTAATGGAAAATTACAGCGTAAAGAAATATTGTGATAATCAGGCATCAAAAACATTCTCTGAAATAGGCATTTCCGAAGAAAAGTATGAAGCACTTAAAGCCTTTATGGCAAATATGCTTATTTACGGTGCAGAAGCACAGAAGCATATGGACTATAATACTGACAATCTTGTAACTGCAAATAGTGCTTGGATTGAAGAAGCAAAAACTTCATATGAAATTCCCGTTGCAGATATAAACATTGAGGGCAATACTGATGTAAGCAATAAGGTATATTCAGTAACACTTACTCTTTCAAACGTAAATCAGGTTACATTTAAGTTGGTTATAACTGACGAGGTTGAAGTTTATCTTAACGGCGAAGAAGCAGAGGTTGTTGACGGTTTTGTAAGGTCAAAGGCAATCAAAGCAGCCGATTTTGATGAAGCACAGGTTTTAACTATCAAAAAAGATGGCGGAGTAATAAGTCAGGTAGAATATGCCGTAAACGACTATATTGCCAATAAGTATAACAGTGCAACAGTTGGTGAAATCGTATGTGCACTTAACAATTACGGAAAAGCTGCTGTAAACTATAAAGCTGCACAATAAGGAGAATTTTTATGAAAAAAGATTATTCGACACCTGAAGTTGATATCATATCACTTTATAATAACGACGTTTTTACGGATAGTGCCAGCGATGGTAATATAGACCTGGGCGATGAGGATATTTTATAATGGCTGTTTATACGCCAAATCTTTGATTTGACTTCAAATTTTCAGTTGAAATAAGGCTTTTACCTATTTTGACATCAACATAGGCATTATAAATAATTTTATTGAAACAGTGCCTGAAAAGCACTGTTTCAATGCCCAATAAAAGATTTTAAGAATTAAAAACATTATTATGAATGGGGAGTTTTTTATGAAAAAATTACTTTCTTTCGTACTTGCATCGATAATAGTTATTAGCAGTATTGCTGTTATCAATGCAACAAATGCACCTGACGGATACGAGTGGAGTGAAAATCTGCTTTCAGCAGAATATTCTAACTTTGATAATCTTCAGGTAGGCACGGACCCTATTGCAAATTCAAATAATTTGATGATTTATGGTTCAAGTACCGACGTAAACGTTGTGTATGATGAACAAAAAGGAAGTAACGTTCTTAATTGGACGGGGAGTGCAAATTATCATGCTCCAAGATGGAACGTAGGCGGTCTTTTAAAAGCTTTTGCAGAACAAAACAATTTAAAAACTCTTACCGTAAAAATTTCAGCTGATATCAAGTTAAATAATACAGTTGATAAAACTGCAACAAATACGGTAGGTAACGTAGGTGATTTTGTTCTTAATGGCGTAAACAGTCAGAGCATAATGCTTCAGGAAAACTTCGGCAATAAAATGGGCACGTGGTTTACGGTTTCCGGCGAGGTAACCTTAACTGAAGCAGATATCCAAGCTATTGATATGGCTGATAACAAGAAAAATTGCGGTATCACTTTTAGCGGTTTTGTTACGGGTAAGCCTTACGGACATATTGATAACGTAACCGTTCAGGTGCTTGTGCCTGAAAAGGTTGAAGTTAAGCAGATGACTAACGGAAACGCTGAAAACGGCACTGAAAATTGGGGCATAATGTATGGGCAGAATGGCTCCGTTGCTCAAGTTTCAGGCGGTGCAAACGATACGGCACATTCAATTAAGTTTACACCCGGTGAAAGATTCTCATGGGGACAAATGGGCTCCGTTGCTTATGACCTTTCACCTGCAATTATTGTTGATGAACAAAACGGATATGCAGGTAGTGGCGCTGGTAATTATGAGCTTTCGTTCTATATCAAAGCGGAGGAAGGCAAAAGCGGAACTTTCAGTCTCGGCTTTGGCTCAATGTATTGGCAGACTGCTGCCGGTGCAAAGTATGATTCCAATGACGCAACAAAGGTAACCACAGTACCTACGGCACAGAAAATAAAGGATATTGCAATTACAGACCAATGGCAGAAGATTACGGTTCAGTTTGAGGTAACGGAAGCATTCCTCGAACAAATTGCACTTGTGCATGCGGTAAGACCTAATCAGGCAAAGCTCTTCTTCCGTATTGACGGTAGTGGTGGTGCGTATAAAACAGCAGGAAGCGAATTCAGCTATTTCGTTGACGAAGTTGTTTTTTCTAAAAAAACAGCAACACCTGTTGTAACAGCAACACCAACAGCAACGCCAACACCGACAGTTACACCCGTTGAAACGGCAACACCAACAGCGACGCCAACAGTAACACCTGTTGTAACAGCGACGCCAACAGAAACTCCTGTTGTAACAGCAACGCCAACTCCTACCCCTACCCCAACAATAATACCAACACCTTTTGCCGGTCTTAAAAATACCGATGCAGAAAGCGGCACTGAAAATTGGGGCATAATGTATGGTCAGAATGGCTCTGTTGAACAAGTTGCAGATGGTGCAAATGGAAGTGCACATTCAATTAAGTTTACACCCGGTGAGAGATTCTCTTGGGGACAGATGGGTTCAATAGCCTATGACATTACACCATATATTAACGAAAAAGGTGCAGGCGAGTATCAGCTTTCATTTTACGTTAAGGCTGAAACAGGCAAAGGAGGAACTTTCAGTCTCGGCTTTGGCTCAATGTATTGGCAACTTGCATCAGGTGCAAAATATGATTCCAATGATACAACAAAGGTAACAACAGTACCTACTGCACAGAAAATAAAGGATATTGCAATTACAGACCAATGGCAGAAGATTACGGTTCAGTTTGAGGTAACGGAAGCATTCCTCGAGCAGATTGCACTTGTACACGCAGTAAGACCCAATCAGGCAAAATTGTTCTTCCGTATGGATGGAAGCAGTGCGGCGTATAAAACAGCAGGAAGTGAATTCAGCTATTTTGTTGATGAAGTAGTTCTTCTTGCAGGCAGTGAAATTCCAACACCCACACCCGTGCCAACCCCAACACCTTTTGCAGGCCTTAAAAACGGCAACGCGGAAAGCGGTACTGAAAACTGGGGCATAATGTATGGCAATAACGGAACTATAGCACAGGTTTCAGGCGGTGCTAACAATACGGCACACTCAATTAAGTTTACACCCGGTGAGAGATTTTCATGGGGACAGATGGGCTCAATAGCCTATGACCTTACACCATATATTAACGAAAAAGGTGCTAATAAATATCAGCTTTCATTCTATATTAAGGCAGAGGATGGTAAAGAAGGTAACTTTAATCTTGGTATCGGCTCAATGTATTGGCAGACCGGTGTCGGTGCAAAATATGATTCCAATGATACAACAAAGGTAACGACAGTACCGACAGCCTACGTGCTTGAGGGAATTTCAATAAACGATGAATGGAAAAAAGTTGTTGTTGAATTTGAATTAACAGAAGAATATTTAGAGCAGGTTGCATTGGTGCATGCAGTAAGACCCAATCAGGCAAAGCTTTTCTTCCGTCTTGACGGAAATAACGGAGCATACAAAAAGGCAGAAAATGAATTCAGCTATTTTGTTGATGAAGTAGTTCTTCTTGCAGGTAGTGAAATTCCAACACCCACACCCGTGCCAACCCCAACACCATTTGCAGGCCTTAAAAACGGCAATGCAGAAAGCGGCACTGAAAATTGGGGCATAATGTATGGTCAGAATGGCTCTATTGAACAAGTTGCAGGCGGTGTAAACAAAACCGCACATTCAATTAAGTTTACACCGGGCGAAAGATTCTCGTGGGGACAGATGGGTTCTGTTGCTTATGATATTACACCTTACGTAAACGAGATGGGTGCAGGCAAGTATCAGCTTTCATTCTATATTAAGGCTGAGTCAGGTAAGTCAGGTGCTTTTAGTCTTGGCGTAGGCTCAATGTATTGGCAGAATGCTGCCGGTGCAAAGTATGACCCCAATGATGCAACAAAGGTAACGACAGTGCCTACTGCGTTTAAGCTAAAAGATATTAATGTAACTGACAAATGGCAACAGATAACTGTTGAGTTTGAATTGACAAAAGAGTATCTTGAACAGATTGCACTTGTGCACGCAGTAAGACCTAATCAGGCAAAAATTTTCTTCCGCCTTGACGGTAGTAATGGTGCATATAAAAAAGCAGGTAGTGAGTTCAGCTATTTTGTTGATGAGGTAGTTGTTCTTGCAGGAAAAGATATTCCCACACCAACACCTTTCGCTGGTCTAAAAAACGGCAATGCAGAAAGTGGCACTAAAAACTGGAGCGTAATGTATGGTCAGAACGGTTCAATAAAGCAAGTTAAGGATGGTGCCAACGGAACAAAGCACTCAATCAAATTTACACCGGGTGCAAGGTTTGATTGGGGACAGATGGGCTCCATCGCATATGACATTACTCCTTATATAAATGCCAAAGGAGCAGGCGTATATAAACTGTCCTTCTACATAAAAGCTGAAGAAGGCAAAGGTGGAAAATTCAGTTTGGGTGTAGGCTCAATGTATTGGCAGACGAAAGAGGGGGCACAATATGACCCCAACAATAAAGCATTGAAAACTACGTTGCCTACCGCATATAAGATAACAGATATTGAAGTTACTGATGAGTGGCAGTTAGTTGAAGTTGAGTTCAGAATTACAAAAGATTATTTGAAGCAAATAGCTCTTGTACATGCGGCACGTCCTAACCAGGCACAAATCTTCTTCCGTCTTGACGGCAGCAGTGGAGCATATAAAGCAAAGGGCAGTGAATTCAGCTATTTTGTCGATGAGGTTGTTTTGAAAATTGACGGCAAGGATAAACCTACCGACAGCGGTGATAAATTGCCTTTAATTACGGTATGTGTTTTAGCGGCATCTGTAATTTCAGTATGTATAATTAAAAAGAGAAAGGAAGACTAATAAAATGAAAAAAATAATTTTAACATCACTTTTAATATTGGCTTTATGCCTTTGCGCTTGCGGAAATGATACAACTGCAGAACCCACAGTAACACCTGAAAATACTGCAAATTCAGGTGTTATGGTAAAAGAAACACCTGTTGCTGATAATAACGAAGGCGAAACTGCAACTGCAGAACCCACAGCAACACCGGAACCTACACCTGAACCAACTCCCGCACCTCGCGAAGAAGATGACCTTACTGATAACCTTGTTCCTGAAAAGGATGCAACCTTTGAAGGCATTACTGCTTATGAAGAAACAGCTTGGGAAAATGTTTGGTCAGGCTCATATAAGGTTGTTGAGGGTTATGCAGGGCAGGGCCTTGAGTTTACTCCTCAGGTTGGTATGAACTATTGCTCTGCTTCATACAATATCTGTCCTTTAATTACTGAAGCAGGGGAGTATGAGGTTTCGTTTAGAATTAAGTACGTAGGCAACGTTAAAGCAATGCCTAATAAGCCTGCAGGTGTCCTTATCAGAGGCGGCAAGAACTATTCAAACTCATTTATTCTTGAGCAGCCAAGCGGAAATGCCTATGTTAGATTTAATTATAATGTTGAGGGCGATTTGGGCGATTGGCAGAAAATAACGTTCTTGTTTACTTGCGAAGAGGAAGATATCAGCGCAGATGCAATCTGGCGTGTTTGCTTAGAACAAATTGATTCAAACGTTACATCATTCGTTATTGACAATTTCTGTGTAAGAATGGCTTAATTTTATGAAAAAATACTTTGAATGTGCTGAAAAAGTAGAAAAAGAATATATATGTCCGCATTTTATTGAAGAAAGCGGACTTTCAAAAGACGAACTTGTAAAAGGCCTTGAGGAGATATACAATACGTATATTAAAACGGAGTCAATGATGCTTGTGCGTGCAAGAATGATTAAGTTCATTCTTGCAAATGCACAAATTCAGATAGACCCTTATAATCCTTTTGCTGATAGAATAAATGAGGGTACAACGTATAATGCTTACGCTGATTGGGATGGCGTAGGTGAAATCTTGTTGCGCAATACTATGCGTCCAAGAGTACTTGAAAAGCATATTCCCGAGCTTTTTGAAAAAAGAAATATTGCATACAGTATTGGCTGCATGACTGCTGATGCTGATTATTGGCATACCGTACCTTGCTGGCACGATATTTTATCACTTGGCTTTGTTGGCTTGCTTGAACGAGCAAAACAAGCAAGGGAAAAAAATGATTTAACAAAAGAACAATATGATTTTTATGATTCGGTAATTATAACTTACGAGGCTATTATTGATTACATAAAAAGATTATATGAAATTTCAAAAAACTATGATATTTCCGAATATACGAATGCTTTGAAAAATATTGCTTCTAAAAAACCGGAAACACTTTACGAAGCATTGCTTACCGTATATTTATATACCACCATTGAAGAAATAGGTTGCGAACGTGCAAGATGTCTGGGTAGAATCGATATTCATTATTATCCTTTTTATGTAAATGATTTAAAAACGGGTAAAAGTGAAGAAGATATAAAGGAACTGTTCAGATTCTTTTTCGGTAAATTTCATGCGGCACGCAGGTATGCAAATCAGCCTTTAGACCTTTGCGGCGTTGATGTTTACGGCATTAAAGGAGAAAATGAACTTACCTGGCTGATTCTGGACGTTTGGAATGAACTTGGCTTTGATAACCCAAAAGTACATATACATTGCCATAATGGTATGGATGAAAAAATCATTCCGTACTGTATGAATCTTATACGTGATGGCAAAAACTCAATTGTATTTGTCAATGATGAAACAGTATTTAAGGCGTATGATAAAATCGGTATAAGTCAGGAAGAATCACGATTGTATGAAGTTCTTGGCTGTTATGAACCCATTATACCGGGTGTGGAAGAACCTTGTATAGGCGGTTCGTGGCTGAATATGGCCAAGGCTATGGAGTTTTTATTTACCGGTGGTAAGGATAAAATTACGGGATATCAATTCAGCGTATCTACACCGGATACTTTTGAAACATTTGAAGATTTTTACAATGGTTATTTAACTCAGCTTGATTATCTTGTTGACTTTGCAAAAAGCTATATTGAAATAAATTCAAGTTATAATATGCAAATAAATCCTTCACCTGTTTATTCAGCATCAAGCTCGTATTGCATCGAAAAAGGCAAGGATATATTCAACAAAGGAGCAAAGTACACAAACACTTCAGTAAAATGCTTTGGTATTGGTACGGTTGTTGATTCAATTTACGCGGTTAAAAAATATGTTTTTGATGAAAAAAGAATAAGCTTTTCCGAAATGAGAAAAGCTGTTCTCTCAAATTGGAACGGATATGAAGCTTTGCGGATTGAAATCAGTCGTGATAAAGAAAAATATGGCTGTGGAAATGAAAAAGTAGATAATATTGCAAAAGCAATTTATAAACATCTTTCAAAAAGTCTTACGGGTAGAAGGAACGGTAGAGAAGGTGTATGGCGAATGGGGGGAGACTCCATTGATTACTCCTTATCCTTTGGTGCTAAAGTGGCGGCAACACCTGATGGAAGGTTTGATAAAGAAGCTTTATCAAAAAATCTTTGTGCTACTTTGGGTAAAGATATAAATGGTATAACGGCACTTATTCGTTCAGCAACAACTATTGACCATACTGATTTTTGTGATGGTATCGTACTTGATTTCTTGCTTCATCCAAGTGCTGTTTCAGGCGAAGATGGTCTTGCAGCAATGTGTGGACTGCTAAAGGTATATTTTGCACGTGGTGGACTTGCTTTGCAAGGAAATGTTTTCAGTACGGAAGATTTAATTGATGCACAAAAGAATCCCGGCAAATATCCTAGTCTCCAAGTACGTGTCTGTGGTTGGAATGAGTATTTTGACCGTATGAGTAAGGAAATGCAAGATTTCTTTATTGCACAACTGAAATCAGAATGAGAGGACTTTAAATGAAAAAAATATTAAGCGCAATACTTTTGATGGTAATGCTTTTTGCATATACCGCTTGTGGTAATAACGAAGAAGAACAACCTAAAGAAGAGCTTATCAAGGCGGGGGAAGTTAATTTTCTTACTGAAACATGGGTGTGCACTGAGCTTACTTTTCAGTCGTTAAAAGAATATAACAACGGCAAGCAGTTTGAAGTTGTAATGGATGCCGTTTTTACAAACAGAACAACGGGAACAACACTTACCATACCTGCGTTCTGGGATGGCGGAAATATTTTTAAAGTTCGTTTTGCACCTACAGAAAAGGGCATTTGGGATTTTAAAACTATCTGCGAAAGTGATGATAGTCTTCACGATTTTTCAGGTACCGTCGGTGCAAATCCATATAGTGGTGAACTTGATATCTACAAGCACGGCTTTGTAACTGTTGAAGCAGGTAAAAAATATTTTGTTTATGCTGACGGCACACCATTCTTCTATTTGGGTGATACCCATTGGAATATGTTTGGTGAAGAATTTGATTCAGCAGGACCTTATGCTGGCGATTTACAAACGGATTCTCATTTCAAATATATTGTTGATAAACGTGTTGAACAGGGATATACAGTATATCAAAGCCAGCCCGGAGATACACCCTATTCGGTAGAATCAGGCTTCAACGAAAAGGATATTGAAGGCTTTAAGGAAGCCGATAAGTATTTTCAATATATTGCTGAAAAAGGGCTTGTTCACGCAAACTCGCAGTTCTTTTTTACAAGCACTATGACGAGAATTCTCGGCAGAAAAACAGAATATATTGAAAATCTCTCACGTTATTGGGTTGCACGCTTTGGAGCATATCCCGTAATGTGGACTCTTGCACAGGAAATGGATAATGATTTCCTTGTGGAAAATAACAATAATAATGATTGGGATTATACCAATAATCCTTGGGTTCAGGTAGCAGAATATATCAATAAATATGATGCATATAATCATCCCCTTACGGGGCACCAGGAAAATGCAAAAAGAACCACAATAAACGGAATGGCGGCAGGCTATGACCCAACTGTTGCTTCTGATAATAATGGCGTTTCACTTTTTGCTACGAAAGAAGCTTCAGAAAAAGCGGGGCATAACTGGTGGGGCGCTCAGTGGCAACCATCCCTTGATGGAAAATTGCAGCTTGGCGACTTTGGCGTAGCAAAAGAATATTGGATGTCGGAAAAACCTGCTGTTATGTATGAATCCCGTTATGACAGACTTTGGACTATGGAATTTGGTGCCCGCGCACAAGGTTGGATTGCATATCTTAACGGTATGTACGGCTATGGCTACGGTGCACAGGATATCTGGGCATACGATAATGATTTCTTAAAAGATACTTCTTGGTCAGATGGTGTAGAAACGGTTACGGTTGAAGACCATCAGATGCGTTGGTCGGAAAGCATAGAATTACCTTCAGGTTATCAGGTGGGCTATATGCGCCAATTCTTTGAAAAGCTTGAATGGCATAAGTTAGTGCCAACCTTTAACAGCGAAACTTATTTTAAGCCAAACAAACTTGAAACAAACCTCTATGCCTGTGCAACTGATGAAAACAACGTTTACGTTGTATATTTCTACAGTAAGCATATGCGTACGGGCACTATACAGAGACTTGATGCCAACGCAACTTATACGGCAACATGGTACAACCCAAGAACAAACGAATATACGAAAATAGAAGAATTTGAAGGCGAATACTACGAGGTTCCGTTAAGACCGGACCGCGAAGATTGGGTATTGCTTGTTACAAAAAATTAGGAGAATAATATGAGGAAATTCAGTGCAGAGTGTTGGGTTGCCTGCGAAATTGATTTTGAATCATCGATGATTTATGATAATGCAGAACAATTCAATGTAATGCTTGATGTGGTGTTTACCCATTCTGATGGAACTGAGATGAAAATACCTGCCTTCTGGTATGAAAAAAATACGTTTAAGGTCAGATTTGCACCTACCAAAGAAGGTCGTTGGCTTTTTAAGACTATGTGCAAAACTGATTCATCACTTAATAATATTTGCGGCGAAGTAGATGCACAAAAATATTCAGGTGAGCTTGAAATATATAAGCATGGCTTTGTTAAGAATAACGGCAATAAATTTTTTGTTTATGATGATAATTCTCCATTTTTCTATCTTGGCGATACTCATTGGGGAATGTATGGTGAGGAATTAGATTCCTTGGGGGAATATGCCGGGTATATAAAAAGCTTTTCTGAATATAACGGTACTGACTCTCATTTTAAATATATTGTTGACAGAAGAGTTAAACAAGGCTTTACCGTATATCAAAGCGAACCGGGCGGTAGAATTCTTTATAACCTTAAAGACGGCGTTGATGAAAATGATATTGAGGGTTTTAAAGAAGCAGACAGATATTTTTCATACATAGCAGAAAAAGGTTTGGTTCATGCAAATGCGCAGTTTTTCTATATTTCAAATATGGTGCCTGAAATTTATGAAGATACTGAGTATCTTGAAAAATTAACAAGGCTATGGGTTGCAAGATATTCGGCATATCCTGTTTTATGGACTCTTGCCCAGGAAGCGGATAATGATTTTTATGCTGAGCGTACTCCAAATGCTCAATGGAATTATATGAATAATCCATGGATTCTTGTTGCTAAGTACATACATAAATATGATGCCTATAAACATCCGTTAACTTGTCATCAGGAAAATACTAACTTTACCACTGTAACCGGCAGAGGTACATCAGGAGATAAAGGCATAAAACCCGATAATGAAGGACGCTCTCTTTTTGCTTCTAAAGAGATAAGCAAAAAAACGGGGCATAATTGGTGGGGAGTACAATGGCAACCTTATTTGGGCAATTACGTTGAAACGGGACTTAACCACTCAAGTGAGTTTGAACAAGAAATAATAAATGATTATTGGCAAAGTGAAAAAATTTCTGTTCTTTATGAATCTCGTTATGATTGTATGTGGACAATGGAGTTTGGTGCCCGTGCACAAGGCTGGATTGCATATCTTAACGGCTTTTATGGCTATGGTTACGGTGCACAGGATATTTGGGCATACAATAATGATTTTATGAAGCGTGGCTTGTGGGATGACGGATATGAATATGTTATCCAATTAGCAAAATACATTACGTGGCCACAAGCAGTTGAACTTCCGTCAGCAAAACAAATGGGAATAATGAGAAAGTTCTTCGAAGAAAATGAATGGCACAAGTTGATTCCTGACTTCAAAAATCAAAATCACTTTATTCCTGATGAAACAGAAGAAAATTTATATGCCGTTTCAACTAATAATTCCGAAAAAATAGTAGTTTATCTGTACGGCAAAAATACTTTAACAGGTAAGCTTAAAGGTCTTGAAGGTACTTATGAGATATCGTGGTTTGACGTAAGAAGTGGTAAATATATAAAAATTGGAACTACATCTGCCACGGAATATGAACTGCCTCAAAGACCGGACAATAATGACTGGGTAGTTTTAGCCCAAAAAATAATTTAAAAAGATATTTTCTAAGCGGTATTTATCAATATTTTCCTTTCTTTATTTGTTGTAAAACCGCATAGCTACGCCTCCTCTTCCCCGAATTTTTTCATGAGGAGGTGCCGTGCTTTTGGAAATAATAAAAATAGACGCACTTTTTTATAAGTGCGTCTTATTTTATGGCCTTTAAGAAGATGTTTAAGATAATAGAGGCTGTTGATGGGAAGCCTCAACAACCTTTATAACGTGTTTCGTTGAGATTTGGGTGATTGTCCGAATTTCTTTTTGTAATCTTTTATAAAGAAGGAGGTACTGTTATATCCGCATTTTTCTGCAATGTCGGTAATGGTTAAGTCTGTGTACAAAACTAAATCGGCACCGTAAGTCAACCTTAAATCTTTGAGCATTTCAAAAGGCGTTATGCCGTATTTCTTTTTGAATTTTCTGACAAAATAACTTTTTTCAAGATGGACTGAAGCGGCAATATCATTTAGCGTTAAATGATGGGAGAGATTTTGTTTTATAAAGGTTAAAGCTTCGTCGGTTTCGCAAGAAGCCTCTCGTATTTTAGAGGCTTTTTGCGAATGTATTTCAGCATTGATGCGAAAAAGTAATTCTAAAAAGAGTTCGTGTGCCATAGGGGAGTTTATATCTGTTAAGGTGTAAAATTCGGAATATATTTTTTTAATCTCGCTATTGTTTTTTGCGTTTATTGTTGGCGGAAGCGAATCTATTAAAAAATGTGAAAAATCAGGATGAATACTACCTGATATATTTCTATTATAGCCGTTGATGTGACTTTTGTTTGAAAATGCAACAGTAAGCAAAAATGTATCTTGAGGGCCTTTTGTCCACACAACTTGCCCTGGTTTACGAAAGCAAATGGAACCATATTCCACAGGAAAACTTTTATCATTAAGGAACATAGTGCGGCCTGAACCAACTTCAAAATCTATTTCGTAGTCCTTGACCACTCTTTTGAATCTTTGCTGCATGGTGTTTTTTTGTGAAGCAAATCTTCGACATTCAAGTATTGTAAATTCCATAAAAATTATCACCTCTTATTCAGTATACCGTCGGGCGGTTAAAAAGTCAATATAATTATATAAAAAGTCTATATATCGCCTTGAAATATCAAGAAATAGTAATATAATTATATTAAAAGATAGCGAAAGGATTTTTTTGTTATGGGAAAAATAAATATAAAGATAACCAAAGATAAATATGCACATACCTTTGGGGGTATTGGATTTCATAATAATGAAGCAATGCTTTATCCCACTATTGAAAAAGAGCATTTTGACCAGCTTTTAGGTAAATGTTATCGTGAAATTGCCCCGGGATTTATGCGAACCTTTGGCGGTTATGATGATTGGACAAAGGAAGCGATGAATTCTTTCAGCGAATATTATGAAAGAATGCAAAAGGTAACGGATACTCCTATTTATCTTGCAGCGGCAAAAGGGAAAATGCACTTTTCTGATGAAGAAATGGAAAAGTATTGCGAAGCAGTTGCGGATAATTTAATGTATCTTAAAAAGACTAAAAATATGAAGCATTTACGATATTATTGCTTCTCTAATGAAATGTCACAATGTGGTTGGGGAGATTTGATGCAAGACCTTCCACTCTTTAAAAAGTATCACCAAATGCTTTATCGGGCATTCCAAAATAGAGGGCTTGATATAGGACTTCTTTCCACTGATGCTTCGGAGTATCAAAATTGGGATACAGTCGATTGGGCAATAGAAAATATGAGTAGAATTACAGAAGATTATTGCTTGCATGTTTATGAAAGACATAGTATTTACGATACGACTTTTTATGATTTCTTTTATAAAAAGTGCAATGAAGTAGTGAGAAAAGCAATAAAAAGCGATAACAAAAGATTTATTTTAGGCGAAATAGGCATACAAAAAATTGTAGATGATACAGTGTATCTGGGATATGGTAACGGTGTTGTTTTTGATACTTGCAGATGGTTTGATGATGATTATGAAAGAACGTATTGTGCACTTATGCAGGCAGAAATGATTTTTTCAGCAATCAATGCAGGTGTTTTTGCTATTGCTATGTGGAGCTATACGGACTATCCTGACCCGTTTTCCTGTGCACATTCAGAATATGACGGTTATGCAAAAAACTGGGCACAATGCGAAAAATTTGTAAGCGGTACAACTGATTGCAAATACAATAAATGGGGAATGTTCACTTGGGAAGATGATGGCAACAATAAAGTAAAGGAATTTTATTGGTGTCTTGCTCCGTTGGTAAAACTTTTCAAAAAACATTCTAAAGTGCTTAATATTTCTTGCGATGACCCGATGGTACGTTGCTGTGGTATTTTGAATCGCGACGGCAGTGTATCAATAGGTATGGTAAACCGTAATAAAGAAGACGTAAAAATAACGCTTGACAGTGATTTGATTAAAAAAGCCGTAAGAGTATATGAGTACGATACAAAAAATGTACCATACAATAAGTTTGGCGATATACAAGATTTCTCTGTTATTACACAAAATACTTATGTGTTAAAAGCAGAAAGTGTAACGTTTTTCACTACCGACTATGAAGAAAAAGAAATGCACTATATTGCAGGCGGTAAGAAAATAGAAAATGGCATTTTATACTGGAAGCCTGTTAAAGATTCAAATCATTGCTATTATCGGGTTTTTGCAGCAGAAAATGCTGGTTTTATACCTACAAGGGAGAATCAGATAGCATCTACGATAGATTGCTCATTACCCATAGAAAATGAAAAGTTGTATTACAAAGTAATGTCGGTAGACAAGTACGGAAATATTTAAGGAGGGATTATTATGAAAATTACGTTATTGGGAGATTCTATAAGACAAATAGGCTACGGAACGATTGTACCTAAGCTGCTTGGTAATAACTATGAGGTGTATCAGCCTAATGATAATTGTCGTTTTTCGAAATACACATTAAGAATGCTTGAAGATATAGAGGGCAATATATGTGGAAGCGATATAATTCATTGGAATAACGGTTTATGGGATGTAAAACGATTGTTAGACGGAAAGAGCGTAACTCCGCCTGCGGAATATGTTGAAAATATGTTGAGAATTGCAGATTTTCTTTTAAAAAGAGGCAAAAAAGTGATTTTCGCAACAACAACTCCCGTAACAGAAGTTCATCCAAGAATAAGTAACGTTGACATAAATTATTATAACAGTTTGATTGTCTCTGTTTTAAAAGAGAAAGATATAATTATAAACGACCTTAACACACTTATAAGCACAAATATAGATGAATACATCCGAAAGGATGATAATATTCATCTTACTCCCAAAGGAATAGAGGCTGCAGCTTCACAGGTTATAAAAATTATAAAAGATACTGAAAAATTGCTGTAAGGAGTTTTACAGTGGAAATTTTAAACAAACAAATTCGTTGTTCCGTGGCGGAAGGTCCGTTATGGGATGATAAAAACAACAAATTGTTTTTTGTAGATATTTTAGGTAAATGTATATTTATACTCGACTATTTAACGGGAAAAGTTAAAAAATACAACGTTGGTCAGCAGATAGGTTGTATAGCATTATGCGAAAATGATAATATTCTTCTTGCTATGGAGGATGGTGTTTATATAATGGCACCTGATGGCGAAAAAAGATTGGCTCATCAACCTATACAAATTAAAGGGCGTAGATTTAATGACGGAAAAGTGGGCCCTGATGGTTGCTTTTACGTTGGAACTACCGATTATGACGGCAAGGGTGCTTTTTACCGTCTGAAAAATAGCGTTTTAGAAGAATTGTTTGACTGTTGCAGTTGTTCTAACGGCATTGATTGGTCAGTTGACGGCAAAAAAATGTTTTACTGCGATACACCACTTCAAAAAATTGAAGTTTTTGATTTCGATAAGAAAACGCATAGCCTTTCAAATCGTAGCACGTTTGCTTTGATAGATAAAAGCATCGGTATGCCGGATGGCTTTGCTATGGACAACAATGACAATATATGGCTTGGTTTATGGAATGGAAACGCAGTAGTTCAGGTAAAAAAAGACGGCAGTATTGGCGAAAAAATTGATGTTCCTGCAAAAAAAGCCTCATCCTGCTGCTTTGCAGGAGAACATCTTACGGATTTGGTAATAACAACTGCTTCTAAGGATGATGAAACTACCTATCCGCTTTCAGGCTACTTGTTTTTAAAGAAAATGAATGTAAAAGGCAAAAAAAGTTTCAGATATATTGAAAATGGAGATGATTAAATGAGAAGAGCATTATTTGTAACGGGCGTTAATAAAGAAAACGGCGGGCACGTAATAGCAAAACGTTTTGCAAAAGAGGGGTATGATGTTTTTGTTACTGCACGTAAGCAAGAAAGTGCCGATGAAGTGGCAGCGGAGCTTATAAAAACTTATAATATTTTTGCAAAAGGATATAAGTTGGAATTAAGAAACGATGATTCAATTTATGATATTTTCAAAGATATAGATTCATTGGGATATTTTGTTGAAACCCTCTGTCTCAATGCAGCTGACTTAGGATTTTTTGGCAATAATCCTGCAGACGGATTCGATTTCTTTGAGATGACACCTGAACAGTTGCAATCTGTACTGGAAGCAAATATAGTTGGTAATTTTAAAATAGCACAGCAGGCAGCAATTCGTATGAAAGAAAAGCATGCAGGGGCAATAGTGTTTATCAGTTCAAACTCTGTAACAAGACCCAATGAAAACAGAACAGCATATATAACCTCTAAAGGCGGGATAAATGCCTTATCCAAAACTATGGCTGTAGATTTGGGTAAATATGGCATCAGAAGTAACGTTGTAATGCCTGGCACAATAAAAACTCAACGTTGGATAGGTATGGGAAATAAACAAATTTCTAACGGCACAATGGTACCTATAGGGGATATTTCTGATTTAGAAGATATTGCAAATGCCGTATGGTATTTAGGTACAGAGCAATCCAAAAACGTTACCGGAACTGAATTAGTTGTTGATGGCGGTATGACGTCTCAGCTTTTTCCTGCAATTTTAGCAAAATACCGTGCTGAAGAAATTGCGAAAATGGATGGGGAATAAAAGGAGTTTTTTATGAAAATTATTCTTGGAGCAATAAAAGAATTTAACGACGATGCGCTTATATTAGCGCGTCAATTAGGTGCAGAAGGATTTCATTTTAACACACCGCCCATAGCAACAAATGATGAAAATTATTGGACGGTAAGAGCTCTTAAGTGGCTTAAGGAATATACAGAGAAGTTTGAACTTAAGCTTGAAATGATTGAAAACGTTCCTATACGCTTTTTTGATAAAATTTTACTTGGACTTCCGGGCAGAGACGAGCAAATTGAAAATTATATAAAGATTTTGCACAATATGGGTGAAGTAGGAATTCCTGTTCTGGGACATCATTTCTGTCCTACGTGGGCATGGCGTACAACAATAACAGAACCATACAGATTAGGTGCTTTTGTTTCTGCTTATGACCATTCAGTACACGACGATTTACCTAATGCGTATACACAAAGTAAAGCTCATATGGTAAGACAAAATCCTGATATGATACCACCAACGGCAGACGATTTATGGAATAATTTTGCTTACTTTGCAAAAGCTGTATTGCCTGAAGCGGAAAAAGCAGGAGTTAAACTTATTACTCATCCATCTGACCCTCCCATAAGAAATGTTGCAGGAGTTGACAGAATCTTTATATCACCCGATGATTTCCGCAAAGCAGAAAAAATAACAAATAATTCTGCTTGGGGTATCAATTTCTGTATGGGTACTTTCTCCCAATTAGGAGGAGAAGAATGTGTGCTTGAAATGATAAATGAATTTGTGCCCAAAAATAAAATTCATATGGTTCATTTCAGAGATGTTCAAGGTAGTGTTGAAAAATTCAACGAGTGTTTCCTTGGAGAAGGACGCTATAACCCTGCTAAAGTAATGAAAGCGCTGATAGATAATGGCTACGACGGCATTATGCTTGATGACCACGTGCCGTATCTTACAAGTGATACACGTTGGGGACATACTGCAAGAGCATACACATTTGGCTTTCTTAAGGGACTTGCTTCTGCACTGAAATAACGTATATTAAACGTAAAAAACTTAAGTCCGCTGAGTATATCAACGGGCTTATTTCTATTCTGGTCAACATTTTGGTCAAGTTGAAGGCAAAAA
Organism: Clostridia bacterium; assembly: GCA_045653985.1. Lineage (GTDB taxonomy): Bacteria > Bacillota > Clostridia > Christensenellales > QALW01 > UMGS1322. Next base: position 29,755 of record JAZOMK010000134.1, read on the forward strand.
AATAATGAGTGGATTCGTTAAGAACTCACTCATTTATCTGGTTGCGGGGACGGGACTTGAACCACGCGACCTTCGGGTTATGAGAATAGAATGAAAATCTCGAAAACCCTTGCTATCACTAGCTTCTTTATGCCCCCTGAGCCACCTCTGAGCCACCCCTTAAAAAGGTGTCTAATTTATCAACTTGTAGGTTCTTGTGTTGTGCAGACAAATGTGTATATATGGAAAGGGTCGTTTGTATGTCTGCGTGACCCATTTGTTCCTTTGCTGTTAGTGCATCAATACCCGCTTCAAACATAATTGTACAAAACGTATGTCTTAATTCGTGTGGTGTAAATGTATTGATTATCATAGGAATATCTGCGCTGTTGTCGTGCTTATTTACAGCACCATCAAAACCGTATTTGATATTCAAATCCAACATATAACTTTGGTACAATCTTTTCCAAGAATCATCGGTCATCATTTTTCCCTTTGCGTTAGTTAAAACAAAGGGTGATACCCTTGGCAAGCATTTCAAATAATCAATTAATATTTGTGGTACAGAAACCACTCTTGCCTTTCCGTTCTTTGGAGCCTTAAAATCCTTTGTCTTAAAATTATAGGATTTTGTGACCGAGATTTTGTTGTTTTTGAAATCAATGTCGTTCCACTGTAGCGCAGTTGCTTCTCCACGCCTTAACCCTGATAACATCATAAGCATAGCGGAAGGCTTTGCTCTGTGATGAAATTCCATCACACGATTTCTTTCTTCTTCACTTAATGCTCTACGCTGTACTGGATCTACTGCGGATTGTGGAATTTTAAGTTTTGTCGCTGGGTTAAAAATAATAATCCTATTATCACAAGCAAAGTCAAAAATTGCTTTGATGACCTGAACATATCCCCTTATAGTTTTTTTAGCCATAGGCTCCCCTGTATTAGGGTTTATTGCAGCAATGGAAAAAAGTATTGTCTGCAATTCAAATGGCTTTATTTGATTAATATGGGCATTTCCAAGTGCATCTATCCATATAGCTGACCTTGTTTTTAAGCAGGAATATCTATCTGCTGACACCTCATATTTTTTAGATGTTAGCCAATGTTCCGCCCACGTTTTGAACAAATCATTGGATGCGGAAATATCAATTCCCTTTCTTAATGATACTCTTAATTCTTCTGCCTTAATAAGTCGGATCGTAGCCATGTCGTTCTG
>JAZOMK010000135.1:0-2720 GCA_045653985.1 Clostridia bacterium
ACCTTTAAAATGGCAATACTTTGCCTTATTATCGTGTGCGTTTCAGGTGTGGGCTTCCTTGTTGGTATGTCAAAATCATACCTTGAAACTGTGCCTGAATTGAACTTTGATATTGTGGTTGACCAGGAACAGGCAACAACCATAATGGATATTAACGGTAATTTCTTAGGCAGTTACTATAATATGGAAAACCGCGAGTGGGCAAGTCTTAATGAAATGAAGCCTGAACTCAGAAATGCCGTAATCGCCATTGAAGACGTACGTTTCTACCGCCATATGGGTATGGACTTTAAACGTCTTTTCTCGGTAATTATCAGTAACGTTACAAGCGATTCAATGCAGGGCGGTTCAACAATCACCCAGCAGTTGATAAAGAACACAATGTTATCCTTTGAGCAAACGTACAAGCGTAAAATTCAGGAAGCATCACTTGCCCTTGAACTTGAACGCCAGTACGATAAAGATACCATTCTTGAAGCCTACCTTAACACCATATACATGGGTGGCTCATGCTACGGTATGAAAACTGCGGCAAAGGACTATTTTAATAAGGAACTTAGCGAACTTACTTTAAGAGAGTGTGCTTGCCTTGCCGGCATGATACAAAACCCTTCAAGATACAATCCGCGCACCAATTACTACGTACGTAATAATCCTGACAGAACAAACAACAGAACAAACCTTGTTTTGTATGAAATGCGCGAAAACGGTCTTATAACTGAAGAAGAATATCAAGCAGCAAGAAATGATACCCTCACGGTACTTGAAACATCGCCTTATGATGCTGAAACCGGTATGATATATTATATGGATTACGTTATCGAAAACGTAGTTGATAATATTATCGAACAGGACGGTCTTGAAGATAATTCACAAAACCGTAAGGCTATAAAGGAAGAAATCCGTACATCGGGTTACAAAATCTATACAACGCTTGATGAAGAAAAGCAAAAAGCGGCGGAAGATGCTGTATATTCCTTTAACGGATACCCTAAAATGCGATATGAGTCTGACTCTTATACCATAATCGGCAGAAACCCTGACGGTACTGTAATAAGACTTGTTCAACCGCAGACGGCTGTTGCCGTTATGGACTACAGAACCGGTTACGTTGTTGCACTTGTAGGCGGTAGACAAGCGCCATCAGGCAGTCTTGAATTTAACCGTGCTTTCCAATCAACCATGCCGGTTGGTTCGGCAATTAAACCTATTGCGGTTTATGCCCCCGCCATTGAAGCAGGCAAAAGTATAGGCTCTGTTTATTATGACTATGCAATGCCACTTGAAGGATGGGATTCTGCAAAAGGATATCCCGCCAATAACAGCAGAAGTTACTCAGGTCTTGTTACAATGCGTAAAGCTTTTGTAAACTCCCTTAATACTTCAGCGGCGCAGGCGCTTTTATATGATGTTGGTATTGAAAATTCATATAATACCCTTGTAAGCTTAGGCGTTGATCCTGACCACATAAGTAAAACCGGTTCAGGCCTTGCGTTAGGAAGCTCAGGCATAACGCCTTTAGAGATGGCAGGTGCATTCTCGGCCATTGCCAATATGGGTGAATATATTGAACCTATTGCATTTACTAAGGTTGAACGTGCTGATGGTAGTGTCCGCATAGATATGCTTCAACAACAGGAAAAACGCAGGGTATTATCTGAAAGCACTGCATGGCAGGTTACCGATATGATGCGCTCAGTTGCAACAAGCGGTATCAAAAATAAAATTGCTGTCCCCGGACAAACGGTTTACGGTAAAACCGGTACAAACTCAGAATCACGTGGTGTTTTCTTTGCAGGCTTTACAGGCTACTATACTTGCTGTGTATGGGTTGGCTCGGATGCTTATAAACCTCTTCAAAGCAACGCACAAGGTAGTGCTTATGCAGGTCCTTTATTCTCGGCAGTTATGACAGAACTTCATAAAGGTCTGCCTGATAAAAAGGCTAACGATGTAGATCCTGCAACTATAGGTGTTAAAAAGTTAAAGTATTGTTCTGTTACGGGTATGCTTGCATCAAGCTCCTGCGTAACAACCCATACTGAATATGGCAATCCTACTAATATGAAGTATTGTAACGTTCATAAGGTTGTACAGATTTGTACTGAAAGCGGTATGATTGCCACAGCAAGCTGTCCTAAGGATAAGGTGCAGAAACAATCGGCAATTTATACGTTACCTAAAACAGGACTTTTAGCTCATATGTATAAAGTGTCAAATACGTCATTTGTTGCCGCGGCAGGCAAAATGATGAATCAATTAGAACAATGTAACATACAGCACGTAGTTACACCTATTGCGCCTACCACACCGACAACGCCTACGGATCCAAACGCGACAACAACACCAACTACGCCAAATACGGCTTAATGAACAAAACCCCTCTTTTTTTGAAAAAGAGGGGTTTTTCTTTACTTTGCTTGCAGATTTTCTAAGGTGAGTTTGTCAGCAATAAGGGCGATAAATTCGCCGTTGGTGGGTTTATCGTTTTTGCCGTAAACTTTGAAGCCGAAAAGGTCGTTGATGTTTTCGATTCTGCCACGTGTCCAGGCAACTTCAATGGCGTGGCGGATGGCGCGCTCAACCTTGCTGGATGAGGTTGTAAACTTTCTTGCGATGCCGGGGTATAATTCCTTTGTGATGCGGTTAATGGAATCAGGATTTTCAACTACCATTTTAACGGCTTCGCGCAGGAAATGATAGCCTTTTATGTGGGCAGG
>JAZOMK010000136.1:0-1851 GCA_045653985.1 Clostridia bacterium
CACAAACATTATGGCGGCAAAAGAAATTGCAAAACAGTTAAGATTGCGTGCCATTGGCGGTATAATTGTAATCGACTTTATTGATATGGAAAAGGACGAGGACAGACAAAAGGTGCTTGATGCGCTTAACGAGGCATCACAAGGCGATAAAATAAAAACCAATATTTTGGGTTTCGTACCTTTAGGTCTTTGCCAATTAACAAGAAAGAAAACAAGATTAAGCCTTTCCGCTTCAATGCAGGTTGTATGCCCCTACTGCGAGGGCGACGGAAGAATCTTAAACAAAAGCTCCATTTTAAACAATCTTTTAAACGAGCTTAAACGCACTGCCGATAACAACATAGCTTCAAACGTAATTTTGCGCCTTAACCCATACGTTGTAACTGCGTTAAAAAAGCACGTTGGCGAAATTAAAGAGCATTTTGACAAAAACATTTTCATACGTGAAGATGCGGGAATCCACATGGAAGATTATAACATCAGTATGGTAAACGAAATTCAGGATTCAGAAGGACTTATAAAGTTAATATGAAAACAGAAGTTTTAACAATTAACGAAGATTCATTAAAAAAAGCAGGCGAGCTTATCCGTGCAGGTGAAGTGGTTGCCTTCCCTACCGAAACAGTTTACGGCTTAGGCGCTGACGTTTTCAATAAAAACGCTGTAAAAAAAATATTTGAAGCAAAAAACAGACCAATGGACAACCCATTGATAGTTCACGTTGCTTCAAAGGAAGATATATTAAAAGTTGCAAGGGAAATTCCAACAAATGCACAGTTGCTCATAGATAAATTTATGCCGGGCCCTATAACAATCGTACTACCCAAACGCCATGAAATACCATTATGTGTAACGGGTGGCATTGATACGGTAGGTATACGTATACCTGAGCATATCGGTGCAAGGGAATTTATAAAAGCTTGCGGGTGCCCTATCCCTGCGCCAAGTGCAAACTCATCCGGTAAGCCATCACCAACAAGTGCAAAGCACGTTTTTGACGACCTTGATGGCAGAATACCTTTAATTCTTGATGGCGGTGAAAGCAACTGCGGTGTTGAATCAACGGTAATTTCACTTTGCGGTGAAACGCCTTTATTATTGCGCCCCGGTATGGTTACATATGAAATGTTATGCGAAGTCCTTGGAAAGGTTGATATTCACCCATCTGTTTTAGAAAATAATAAGGTTGATAAAGCCGCAAGTCCCGGCATGAAATACAAGCACTATTCGCCCAAAGCAAGAGTAGTTATTGTTGACGGCAACATAAATACCGCTTCTGATTTTTATGATTTTGCTTTGTCTTATGGTAAAAATCCCGTTATTTTGTGGCAGGAAGAAGAACTCACTTTATTAAATAGCCGTAATTCCATTGCCTTTTATTCAGGCAACGATACAAAGATTGCCGCAAAAAATCTTTTTAAACTTTTAAGAGAATGTGATAAAAAAGGCTTTGATACCGTATTTATTACGTCGGTTTCTGAAAAGGGTGCAGGTCTTTCGGTTATGAATAGAATGCTTCGTGCTGCGGCATTTACCGTATTAAACGATAATTCAAGTGAAAATGATTTAAAAATCGCACTTCAAATAAACTAAAAATACCTTTATAAAGTAAAAAAAGCATAATAAATCACCAAAATTCATTTGCAAAATAAAAAATTTTAGCGTTTTTTATACTACGGTTTTCCTTTACGGAAAGCCGTTTTTTTGTTACCATTTTTCTTGAGGTGAAAATTTATGCGCGCAGGTATCGTATACATAAAAATACCCATAAGCTCTATAAAATTTGATTATATCAAGGGTGATGTTTCAGCACTAAAGGACAGCATAAAAATGTATGGATTACTTCAACCG
>JAZOMK010000137.1:0-6507 GCA_045653985.1 Clostridia bacterium
CTTGCATTGTTTTTAATAAGTTCAACACGATGAGGATGTTTATCAAAAGCAGTTATTTCTCCATTTTTTAATAATGAAGCCATATAAACAGTTTTTCCACCAGGTGCAGCACAACAGTCAAGTATCTTTTCGCCCTCATTAATATCAAGAGCTTTTACAACCGCAACTGATGCTTCGCTTTGAACAGAACAAACTCCATTTTCAAGTAACGCAGCTTCGCCATTTATATAAAAACATTCATCAAAATACAAACTATCATTGCCTGATAACTGTTCTTTTATTTTATTTACATCTGCTTTATTCCGGTCTACACGTATGCAAGTTCTGTGTGCATCCTCATAACTAAAGAATTTTTCACATTCTTCAATTCCAATATCGGTTATAAGCTCTTTTACAAAAAAATGAGGATAACTATATTTTATTGATAAATATTGACTCTTTTCTTTAGGATACTCAATATTATCTTTATTTCTGGCAATATTTCTCAACACACCATTTACGTAGCCTTTAAGCATACCTTTTCCGATTTTTTGCGCAATATCAACACTTGTCGATACCGCTGCATTATCAGGAACTTTGCTTAAATAAAAAATCTGATAAACACCAAGCCTTAAAATATTCTTTACTTTTGAATTGATCTTCCCTTTAGCAAAAAGCGAAATAACGTAGTCAATATGAATCAATTTATCAAGAGTTCCATATACAAGATTGCATATAAATGCTTTATCACGTGAATCAAAACCATTTAAAGAACTTTTAAGCGTAAGATTAGCATATTTTTTATTTTGAATTATATCATCAAGCAAATAAAATGCCTGAAGTCTCGCTTTATCATCACTCATTTTTAAATTTATCAGCCTTTAATTTATTTCCGACAAAAAATGTTTTTGCATCCATTGCCTTCTTGCCGGGAAGTTGTAATACATCAATAGAAATTACACCATCACCGCACTTAACTTTTAATCCATTCTTACTGTCAGAAGTAATAATAGTACCGGGTTCGGCATCAGAATTTTCGTTAAGCACTGAAACGGAATATATTTTTACAATATCTTCATCACATTTCGTCCACGCAACAGGCCACGGATTAAGTCCACGCACAAGATTTTTTATCTCTATTGCATTTTTGGAAAAATCAATAATTCCCATTGATTTATCAAGCATAGGATAATGCGTAGCTTCTTCCTCTTTTTGAGGAGTACGAACTATTTTATTCTCTTTTAAAAGTTCAAGCGTTTCAATTAGTGTATCAGCACCTAATAATACAAGTCTATCAAACAACTCACCTGCAGTTTCGTTTTCACCGATAAAAATTTCTTTTTTTAAGATTATATCACCACAATCTACGCCGATATCCGTATACATTGTAGTTATGCCCGTAACTTTTTCACCATTTATAACTGCCCATTGTATTGGCGAAGAACCACGATACTTAGGCAAAAGAGATCCATGAACGTTTATACATCCAAGTGGTGCTGATTCAAGATTTTTTTTTGATAAAATCTGTCCAAATGCCGCAGTAATCATAAGATCAGGCTTTAAATCTTTTAATATTTTTGCATTTTCTTCCGTTCTAATTTTATCAGGTTGATAAACGGGAATATTCTGTGAAATCGCGTACTCTTTAACAGGAGAAAACTGTACTTTATTTCCTCTGCCCTTTGGTCTGTCAGGTTGTGTAAAAACTGCTTTTACATTATACCCGTTTTCAATTAAAGCTTTTAAAGAAGGCACGGCAAAATCAGGTGTCCCTAAGAAAACAATATCAATCATCCCTGCCACATCCTGTTGCTTTATCTGTAAATAAAATACCTTCAAGGTGATCAGTTTCATGGCAGAAAATTGTAGCTACAAAATCCTGAGCCTTATATTCCATCAAATTACCTTCTCTATCAAAACCTTGAACGGTAACTTTTTTAGGTCTGTCCACATGACCGCGCACGCCCGGTACGCTAAGACAGCCTTCAAGGCTATCCTGATGTCCGCTTTGTTTTGTAATAACGGGGTTAATAAGTTCAAGAATTTCATCACCGGTATCAACGATAATAACACGTCTTAAAATTCCAACCTGAGGTGCGGCAAGTCCAACGCCTTGTGCTACTGCAAGTGTTTCTTTCATATCATCAAGAAGTGTAATTATTTTATCATCAATAACCTCAACCTCGCGACTCTTTTTTCTCAAAAGCGGTTCAGTATCTTTTAAAATATTTCTTATAGCCATTTTTGTTCTCCTCAAAACAAGTTTATAGGGTTGATTTGTACATCGCAATATAAATCTTTTGTTGCTATACCATTTATTTCTTCAAAAATTTTATCGATATAATTATCAAGACCATCAAACTCCTTCATTTTTATAAGAATTTGATGACGATACATTTCCTGTATTCTTCCAATAGGTGCTTGCGAACGCTCTGAATAAAGAATTTGATCTTTTATAGGATGAAGCAATGCACGTATTTTATCATAAGCACATAATGAACCATTATATGCTTTTTCAGCATCCGCAGACACATAAAGAATCCTTATAATCCTTGAAAAAGGCGGGTACCACATTGCTTTACGTTGTTCAATTTCTTTTTCATAGAAAGTTAAATAATCATGATTTTTAGCACATTCAATTACAAAATGTTGTGGTGAATATGTCTGAACAATAACTTTGCCTGACGCTTCTGCACGCCCCGCTCTGCCTGAAACTTGCGTAATTAATGAAAACGTACGTTCTCTACTTTTGTAATCAGGCATTCTGAGCATTCCATCAGCCGCAATAACACCAACAAGTGTTACGTTTGGAAAATCATGACCTTTCGCAATCATTTGTGTGCCTATCAACGCACTTGCTGTACCATCAGAAAGTTGTTTTAATAAGTGAAAATGTGCATCTTTCCCTCGTGTTGTATCAACATCCATTCTGACCGTTTTTTTATCGGGAAAAAGATTTAAAAATTCTTCTTCAACTTTTTGTGTTCCTGCACCAAATTGCTTTATAAATTTACTACCGCAATAAGGACAAACCTTTGGCATAGGTATTTCATAGCCACAATAATGACAACGAAGTTTATCAACGTTGTTATGGTACGTAAGTGAAACGTCGCAATTTTCACAAGTAATAGTTTCACCGCAGGCACGACACATTACAAAACTTGAATAACCGCGTCTGTTAAGAAACAGCATTATCTGTTGATCATTCAAAAACGTATCACACATTGAAAGATATAATTTTTCTGAGAAAATAGATCTATTTCCATTAGAAAATTCCTCAGCCATATCAACAACTTCAACGGGCGGCATCTCTCGTCCATTTGCACGTTTAGGCATTTCAAGAAGAGTAAATTCACCTTTACGCATTTTATAATATCTGTTTACCGATGGAGTTGCACTTCCAAGTACTACGGGACAGTTATTATATTTGCCACGTTTTAGCGCAATTTCAATAGCATCATAACGCGGATGAGTTTCTGAAATATATGAAGTTTCGTGTTCTTCATCAACAATAATAATACCGATATTTTTTAATGGTGCAAATATTGCAGAACGTGCACCAATAACAATACGAGCACTGCCTGATAAAATACGTTTCCATTCATCATATCTTTCACCAGCACCAAGAGCGCTATGAAGTATCGCAACTTCATCGCCTAATTTTTTTCTAAAATTCAATACCATCTGCGGTGTAAGCGAAATTTCAGGAACTAATACAACTGCTGTTCTGCCTTCAGAAACAACGTTATTTATAGCCTGCATATAGACTTCAGTTTTTCCACTTCCGGTAACACCATGCAAAAGAAATGGCTTGTACGTATTTTTATTATTTAGAATTTCTGTTAAAACTTCATTTTGCTTGCGATTAAGTTCAAGCCACGGAGCACGCTCAGGCGAAATATCAAGATATGGAGATCTTTTAACTTCTTCATTATAAACGGAAATTATGCCTTCTGTAATAAGTTTTTTTAACGGCTCATAACAGTTACCGACAATATGATTAAGTCTCGACTTTTCCATATCGCCATATTCATATAAAACAGAAATAATACGATGCGCTTTTGTTCCGGGACGCAAAGTTCCCAAAACTACGTCTGTCTGCTCGTTTGAAGCAGACAATTTTACCATTTGAATATATTTTGTCCTGACTTTCCCGCCCCTAACTTCTGCCGGAATAAATAATCGCAAAGCATCAGCCATAGTTGCATGATATTGCTTTTTTATAAATGAAGCGAGTTCGAGTTGTTCTTCATTCAAAACAGGATAATCATCAAGACATTTTATAACAGACTTCATTTTATTTAAAGGAACATCTGTTGTATCCGTTAAACCAATAACAATGCCTTCAACGCTTCCTTGCCTTCCAAATGGCACAAGAACGCGATATCCTGCCTTTAAATCATTAAGCGAATCAGGAATACAATAAGTAAAAATTCTGTCGACATCTTGGTTAAGGATGTCAACAATAACGTAGGAATATCTCATTCTTTACCTGGAACAAGAATATCCTCTTCAAATTCTTCAAGAGCCTGAAGAACGGGCTTAAATTCATCATTGCATTGTTCAAAATCAACAAGCATTCTTGCTCTTTTGGCAACAACTGATGAAAGTGCATATTTGCAAGAAACTTTCTGTTCTACTTTTTTACTAACCGGTTTATACATAATAATTCTCCTTTAATCAATTATATCTTTAATAATATTTTTGTTGCGACGAACTTGATATTTTTCTGCCGCAATAATTGTTTCAATTCTTTTTACAGCTTCATCAACCGTATCATTTATAACAAAATAATCATAATCAAATGCACGTTGCATTTCATTTTTTGCTTCATTAAAACGTTCTTCAATGAGTTCTTGACTTTCTCGACCTCTACCAACAAGACGTGAATGAAGTTCATCAAGGCTTGGCGGTGAAAGAAAAATCAAAACACCTTCAGGATATTGTTTTTTAACGTTTTGTGCGCCATTCATTTCAATTTCAAGAATAACATCATATCCTGCTTCCATCTGGTCGAAAACGTACTTTTTAGGTGTGCCGTAATAATTATTGTTATAACCGCAATTATATTCAAAGAACTCATCATTTATAATCATATTGCGAAATTCTTCTTCGGTTTTAAAGAAATAAGTTACACCGTCAACCTCGCCCTTACGCATATCACGTGTTGTAGCAGATACCGAAACCTTTATATCTTCATTGCGTTTTTTTAACGCATCACAAACGGTTCCTTTCCCGCATCCCGAAGGACCGCTTATAATAAGTAACAAACCTTTATTCGTCATTTTCAACTTCCTCTTGCTCTTTCAATCGGCCCGATATAGTTTCAGGCAAAACAGCCGAAAGAATTATCTGTCCGTTTTCCATAAAAATTACTGCACGGGTTCTACGGCCACAAGTAGCATCAATAGTTTTCTCTTTTGATTCCTGAATAGTTCTGCGAATAGGCGCCGAATCAGGAGAAACAATAGCAATTATTTTCGAAGATGCTACCATATTACCAAAGCCAATATTTATAAGTTTTGTCATATTTGCCTCGATTACTCAATATTCTGAATCTGCTCGCGAAGTTTCTCAACCTCACCCTTTGCAGTTACTACAAGTTTAGCGATATCAGCATTAACTGATTTTGAACCTATCGTATTTATTTCACGATTAAGTTCCTGAATGAAGAAATCAAGTTTTCTGCCTATAGTGTCATTAGAAACTTCATTCATATACTCAAGCATATTTTTTATATGAGTGTCAAGTCTGACAAGTTCTTCGTCAATAGCTATTTTATCAGCATAAATTGCAATTTCCTGGTGTAAACGTTGTTCATCAAGTTTATTATCACCAAGAAGCTCATCAAGCCTTTTCTTAAGCCTTGAAGAATAATCTTCAAGGGTTCCTTGCGAAAGAAGTTCAATCTTCTTTGAAATGTCATAAATATTCTGAAGTTTTTGTTTTAAATCAATACCAATTTTTTCGCCCTCAATCATGCGGGTTTTATTTAAAGCTTCGCAAGCTTTTTCAACCGCAGATAAAATCAACGCTAATACAGCCTCATTATCATCATCACATTGTGTTATAACAAGAACATCGGGCATCCTTGCAACATCAGAAACACGTATGTTATTTTCAAAGCCCATTTCGCCAATTTCAGAAAAAGCTTTGGCGTATTGTGAAACAAGAGCTTTATCTACATTAACTATTTTTGAATCTTCGCGAGTATTTCTGTAAGTAAGATTTACCTCAATATGTCCACGCAGGATAAACTTACCGATTGCTTTTCTTAATTCATCTTCAGCAAACATAAGAACGCGAGGCATACGAATATTTATATCTAAAAATCTATGATTTACAGATTTTAATTCAAGTGTAATTTCACGCCCATCGGAAGCAACCGTAGCACTTCCGTAACCAGTCATACTGTTCAATCAAAAAAACCTCCCATACTATAATTAATTTATTTTACCACATCTAATTACATTTTTCAAGCATTTTATTCATTTATCAGTCTCATAAATGTATTTTCATCAATTATTT
>JAZOMK010000138.1:0-2321 GCA_045653985.1 Clostridia bacterium
AGGATAACGTATCAATGGTTTTACCATCAATAGCAACGTATTTTACACCATTTTTTTTAATAATAGAAGTCTTCATAAATTCTCTCCAAATATTTATTATACATATTATAGCAAAAATAAAATCCTGTGTAAATACACTATTGATTGAAAATACAAATAAGTTAAATTTTTGAACAAAATAGGATAAATTTATATTGCAATTAGTACTTTTTTATACTATAATACTTCAAAAAGGAGTGATCTTATGACGAAAAAACGAGAAGATTCTTTTTTAGGAATTCATTTTGATTTTCACGCAAATGAAGGTGAAACAGTTGCAAGATTTTTTTGCCCTGAAAGTTTTACTGAAATGCTTGACAAGGTACAGCCGGATTATCTTCAGTTTGATACAAAAGGTCATCCCGGTCTTTCATCATATCCCACAAAAGCAGGCACACAAGCAAAGGAAATTAAAGTTGATATTCTTAAATTTTTGCGCATTGAGACTAAAAAGCGCAATATCGCTTTATATGGTCATCACTCAGGCTTATATGATATAAACGTTGCAAAATCACACCCTGAATGGGCAGTTGTAAATGCTGACGGAACAACAAGTGAGGAATATATTTCACCTTTTTCACCCTACGTTGATGAAGTTTTATTACCACAATTAAAAGAATTAGCACTTGTATATAACCTTGATGGTGCATGGATTGATGGTGAATGTTGGGGTGCATTGGTTGATTACAGCGAAAATGCAAAAAATGCTTTTTTAAAAAAATACAATACCGTTGCCCCATCACCTGAAAGCGACGACTATGAATTTTATCGCGAATTCTGTCGTCAGGGGTTCAGAGATTATATTGAACATTACGTCAGCGAAATAAAAAAAGTTCGTCCTGATTTTCAAATAACAAGTAACTGGATATATTCGCCATACATGACGGAAAAGAAAACCGTTGAAGTTGACTTTCTTTCAGGTGATTATTCATGTGCCAATGCAGTTATATCAGGCAGACATTGTGGCAGATATTTAGCTGCAAGGAACATGACCTGGGATCTTATGGCATGGGGACAAAATGCCGTTCCATGCACATGGCAGACCGAAAACAGAAGCACTAAAGAAGAAAATCAATATAAGCAGGAAGCTTCTGTAATACTCGCATTAGGCGGTGGTTTTCAATTCTTTAATATTGCTTACTGTGGCGGTGGAAACTTACAAAAATGGGCTTTACCAATATGGCAAAAGACTGCCGAATTCTGTAGAGAAAGAGAGTTTTGCCACAAAGCAAAACCTTATTCAAACATTGCCGTTATGGTGCCTTATGACACAACAGAAAAAAATATGTGCAACCTCTATGCCACATGGAATATGCCATCGCTTTCTTCATTTTACACATGGATTTCTGCCTTATGCGATATTCAACTTTCCCCTAACGTTATCTTTGAATCTGAACTTGAAAGTACAGATTTAAACGAATACGAACTTATTTTTATACCCAACACAAACAAATTATTACCTGAAGCAAAGAACAAATTGATTGATTTTTCTAAGAACGGCGGAGTTATCATTGCCGATTTATCATCTGTAAATCATTTTACTGACATAACCGGTATTGATACACGCAACAGCAAAAAGTGTTTAAGATACATTTCTGATAACACAAGTTTAGGCGCTTTTGAAGTAAGTATTATGCCTTTAATCAAACACAAAAACACCTTTGGTTCTCTTTATACGAAAAACTATTTTGATTGTGATAGCATCGAAGAGCCAAGCGCATATATCAGTGAATCAAATAGTGGAAAAATCTACTCTCTCGCCTTTGATTTTACTGATGCCTACAGTAACAACAAGACCTCGGCAATTAAAAATTGGCTTAAAAATCTTATAAAGAGCACAAGTATAAAAGAACACGTTAAGGTCAGCGGCAGCGGTTACGTTGAAGTTGTTACCACACAAAAAAATGATGATCTTTTAATAAATCTTATCAATCTTACAGGCGATCACAGACTAAACAACGTGCGAAGTTATAACGAAATTATCCCTCTTTACAATCTTAAAATTGAAATTGATAAGGATAAAGAAATCATAATAGAGCCTGAACATAAAAAAATGGAATCCTCAATACTTGAAAGGCTCGAAATACATAGCGTACTCATCGTGAAAGATTATTTTAAATAGCCAAAAACGTGATTTTTATAATCACGTTTTTTTATACACCGCTATGTTTATTTTTATATTCGCGAGGAGTAACGCCCATATACTTTTTAAAGGATCTTGAAAAATAAAAAGCATCACAAAAATGAAGTAGTATAATGATGGTAGACACAAAAAAGTGTCT
>JAZOMK010000139.1:0-4972 GCA_045653985.1 Clostridia bacterium
AATGCAGTGGCGTCCTGGCGTTACACACGATAAAAATATTGATAGACCTGAAAAAATGCTTAATTCTTCCAATAAACCAGTTATAACCTTTGAATCAAGATACTGCGGTTTGTGGGGTAAGGATTTCTCTGCAAGAGCAACGGGCTGGATTTCATATTTATCGGGAATGTTCGGTTACGGCTACGGCGCACAGGATCTTTGGTGCTACGGCAGTACCTATAGTGAAGACGAAAATTCTACTGACCACGTAGATACTATTACTTCCGAAGAAAAGAAAATTGCAACGTGGAAAACGGGTATGAATTACGCAAGCGCTCAGCAAATGAAGTATATGAAAGATTTTTTGGTAAATGGTGTTGGTGAATGGCAGAATCTTGTTCCAAGATTTAAAGATAGTTATACGTTTGGTTCAAGTGAAATGTATTTATCAAGAACATCAGGTGCTTATGCTGTAGTTGCATCAACTTCAGATAACTCAAAAATAGTAATTTACTTCTATAACTTTTCTGATACTTCGATCGGTGAAGTTCCCAATTCGGATAACGGAACTGCAACGGGAAAAATTTATAATTTATCAAGAAATACAACTTACAAGTATAAGTGGTTCAATCCTTTGGATGGCACGTATTCTGCTGAAGGTACGGTATCAACTTCAAGCTATAGCACAACCTTAACTCTTCCCACAAAACCTGCATCAACAGACTACGTACTTTACCTTTATAAGTAACAAAAAAAGCACTTCGGATTTTTTCGAAGTGCTTTTGACTTTTTCTTTATATTTTTACAAGAATTGCAGTTGTGTATGGCTCTAATGAGATATAATCTTCATAAACCTTATCGGTTAAAATATCTTTCATTTTACCGTTGAAATTAAATGTTCCGCCTGTGCCGTAAACATCAGCAGCGATAAGACCTGAGAGGTTTTTACCTTCTCTTCTTACAACGATAACGCCGCCCGTTGTATTAAATTTATCTCCACCAAATTCGATTACCGTCTTTGAAATAATACGCCTTAATTCCTTTTCTTCGGGGACGGTGCCTAAAAGGAGCACTTTGCCATTGCCTACGGCAACTTCTACGGCGCAAGGTTTGCCTACAACAGCCTTATGTCCCTTTGTAATGGTAATAAGATTATTTTCACCCATGCTCTCGAAAACTTCATAACTTTTTGAGCATTTCACTTCATCGCCCTTTTCGTTTACACAGGTAAATGAGTTATTGTCGTGGGGCATAATGAAAAGTTGCTTTATGCCTGTGAGTTTTTCCAAAAATCCATATGGCGCATCAATGTATTTTGTACCAATAGGTGTTCTTATATCGGAAAGGGGACCAACAACCCAGCATCCGCCATCATTAACCCATTTGGTAATTCTTTCTTCAAAATCACCTTCTTCAAGACAGAAGGAATAGGGCGAGAAAATTATTTTATAATCATCAATATTCTCATAAAGGTCAATAACGTCAGCGTGGATTCCTTCCTTTAGAAGACAATTATAATAATCGTCAACGTCATTGAGGTCAGAAGCAAGTGAAGCGTTTACACTTTGTGTGTGCTGTATATTCCAATTTATGCTTTGATACGTCAGGGCAACGTTGCTTTTTACATTTGTATTAAGTAAAAATTCTTCAGACTTCTTTAAATCTTTTCCAAGCTGTACAAGTTCATCGTGAGTGTGGGTGAATCTGCCTGAAGAATCAGTTACTGCACCGTGCATAAGCTCATGACCTGCCCAATGGGTACGCCATAACCAATAGAGGTTTGCACTACCGCCAAGCATATATACAAGCCAGGAATTCATATATATGAAGTTATCGTCAAACACATACATTCCGGGGGTTGTTGAGCCGTTCCAAGTTGCCTGTGTTTCCGTATTCCATAAAGGAATTTTTGAGAATTTTCTCATATAATCAAGCCAGAAAAGTCTTTTGGGAAAGTAATCAGGCTGAGAATAGAAGTTGTGCTGTGCAACGTCTAATTTGCTGTTTAACTTGCGGTAATCAAAGGCATTAAAAGGCATTGTGTCGGTGCCAACAGGCTTTTTAGAGTATTTTCTTATAACGTCTGCCTGCATATGCACAAATTCAAGGTGATTTTCTGCCATTGAAAGCAACCAATCAAGTTTTATATGTGGGTTATGCCATGCAAGAAGCGGATGGGGGATATCATCAATATCATCATACTTTTGCGAAAATAAATTAAGATTCCACGCGTTGTTAAGATTTTCTACTGAACCGTACTTGCTTTTCAGACGGTTATGAAAATTCTTCATACAATGCTCGCAGATACATTGCTTATCATCGGAAGGATAAATTTCATTATCTATTTGCCAACCGATAACGTTTTCATCATTACCGAATTCCTTTGCAAGCGCCTCAACTATTTTTAGTGAATATTTTATATAATCGGGGTTTGATGAACAACAATGCCTTCTGCCACCGTGAGTCATACGGGTGCCGTTACTGTATAAAACGGTCATATCAGGATATTTTTTGTAAAGCCAATTTGGCGGTGTTGCGGTAGGCGTACCCATAATAACGTAGATTCCTGCTGATTTTAATTTATCAACTACGTTATGAAGCCATTTGAAATCGTACTCGCCTTCTTTAGGCTCCATACGTGCCCATGCAAATTCGGCGATACGGGCAACGTTAAAACCTGTTTCGACCATACGCGCAATGTCTTTGTCGATTTCGCTTTCAGACCAATCCTCGGGGTAGTAGTTGGAGCCTAAAAGTATCTTGTTAATCCATTCCATAATAATTTTATCCTTTATTGTCAATTTCTTTCCAGTATATTATATAAACTCATCGGGTGTTGATAACCAACCATTTCTGCCGCTTTTGCAACGGTTACACCGCTTTTTATAAGGCTTTGTGCAAGGGTAATTCTGCAGTCTCTTAAATACGCGTGCGGGGTAGTGCCCATAACCTTTTTAAAACGCTTTGTGTAATAGTCTTTATCGAAACCTGCAATCTTTGCAAGGTCTGATACGGTTATATCTTTAGAATAATTTTTTTGAATGTATTTTACTGAATCACTTATAATCTGGTCCTGTATAAAAGGAATTTCCTTTTCTGAAGAAAGAAGAAGCAGAATCATTTTCAAAAGATAATATTTAATCTGCATTTTTTCTTCTTTGCTTCCGCTTGGTGCTGATTGTACTCTTTTGAAATTTCTTATATCGTCAATGTCGGTTGTCAGGAATTCTTCGGCAAATTCCAGTTGCTTTTTTAAAGGCGAGTTTTCTTTTACCTCGTAAACAATAGGCTTATTGGCTATTATAGGCGGTGAAGTATAAAAGTCAAAGAATATATGGTAAATTCTATCTGTTTCGTCTGAATAAAAAGTGGGGCGCAGGTTTGATGGAAGCAAATATAACTTTCCCTTTTCTAAAGGCGTAACAACACCATTGTCAAAAGAAACAGAGCCTTTTCCACTTATTACGTAATGTATTCTTTGCGGATTTTCATTTTCCATTGTTTGCCATGGCGAAGGTGCTTCACATTTGGAAGCACAAGTGATAAAGAAAGAAAGGTCAGTCATAACAAATCCTCCAATATGTCGCTTTTGGTTTAATTTAGGTCGTGGCAATTTATTTACGTAATTGCGATTATTGCTTATAATATACAATAGATAATTAGAATAGTCAACACTTTTTTGGTTTAGCAGGAGGACGCATAATGACTAACTACGAATGGTTCAAACAAGCCAAGTTCGGAATGATGATTCATTTTGGCTTGTATTCACTTCCCGCAGGCGAGTGGAAGGGCAGAAGAATGCCTCACATCGGCGAGTGGGCACAATCATATTTCCGCATACCCAATAAGGAGTATGAGGAGCTTGCAAAAGCATTTAACCCTGTTTTATTCAATGCAGAAGAATGGGTTTTAACTGCAAAAGAAGCAGGTATGGAATATCTTGTTGTAACAAGTAAGCATCATGAAGGTTTTTGCTTATTCAAATCTGAATACGATAAATTCAACATCTGCGACGGCACACCTTTTAAGCGTGATATGATAGCCGAACTTGCAGAAGCTTGCTATAAGCATAACATCAAACTTGGTCTTTACTATTCGCAGGAATTGGATTGGCACGAGAAAGATGGCGGTGGCTATTCGGCAGGCAGAACAAACTGTGGCGAAATGAGTTGGACCAACGATTGGGATTTTCCCAACAATGAGGAAAAGGATTTCAGCAGTTGCTTTAACACAAAAATCAAAACACAGTTCAAGGAAATTTTAACAAAGTATGGTGATTTATGCCTTATCTGGTGCGATACTCCCTTTGATATTACAAAGGAACAATCAATGGAACTTTACGATATGATTAAA
This sequence comes from Clostridia bacterium, assembly GCA_045653985.1. Lineage (GTDB taxonomy): Bacteria > Bacillota > Clostridia > Christensenellales > QALW01 > UMGS1322. The sequence goes on from JAZOMK010000139.1 coordinate 4,333, forward strand.
AAATATCAGCCCAACGCACTTGTAAGTTCACGAATCGGCAACGGTGTAGGCGATTATCATTCCTGCGCTGATAACGAAATTGATTTCGTTGCAGACGAATCATTAAACAAGAATAAACTTTTTGAATGTCCTGCAACACTTAATGATACCTGGGGCTTTAAGTATTTTGATAATGCCTGGAAAAATCCCGACAAAGTTCTTGAAATCAAAGAAAAACTTAATGCAAACGGAATAAATTATCTCTTGAATATCGGACCTGACCATTTGGGAAGATTACCCGCACCTGCTGTGGAAATTCTCAAAAAAGTAGGAAGAAAATAAAATGTAAAGGAAGGTAGTTATGAAGAAATTTTTAGCACTAATTCTTGCACTTGCAATAATAATTTCGTGCGTATCAATGCTTACCTTTAAGGCGGTATCGCCCGTTACAACGCTTTCTTGGAACGGACTAAGCAGTTACGTTACGTATCATGGTGTTGAAGCACCTGATTTATTTGAAACCTGGACAGATGACGGAACAAACTACACAACCACAATGACGGTAAAAAATGTAGGTAATTCTGTAATCTATAATTTCAGACCTTACGTTCAGGATAACTGGGGTTCAACAATCGGTACTGATGCTGCATTTAACCAGCAT
>JAZOMK010000140.1:0-1567 GCA_045653985.1 Clostridia bacterium
GAAACGGGAATTGACATTAAGAATCTTGCACCTAAATTTCGTGATAAAATTGCTGAACCTTATATGGTTCGTTATGAATATTCTGCAGAACAACAGAATAAGCCTATCCATTTAACAAAACATTCAGGACAGGAATTTGACCTCATCCTTTCAGGTAGCCTTAAAGTGCAGGTTGGTGAACATACAGAAGTTCTTAATGAGGGCGACAGTATTTATTATGATTCTTCAACACCTCACGGCATGATTGCTGTTGATGGTAAAGAATGTGTTTTCTGTGCTGTAGTTCTTCCCGGTGAGGATACAAAGGAGGAAGAAGTGCGCAGAAGCATAGTTACTGCAAAAACTTCCGAAAACCTTATTTGCGAAAAGTTTGTAAAGTGTCAGGAAGATGAAAATGGTGCATTACAGAACATCACTTTTGAAAATACTGACGTTTTTAACTTTGGTTTTGATATCGTTGATGAAATTGCAAAGAAATATCCTGAAAAGCTTGCAATGCTTCATGTTGATAAAAATCACGTTGAGCGCAGATTCACTTTTAAGGATATGATGCGTGCATCTAACCAGACAGCTAACTATTTTGCTTCTCTTGGTATCAAGAAGGGCGATAAGGTTATGCTTGTACTTAAACGCCATTATCAGTTCTGGTTCTGCATGGTTGCACTTCATAAGCTTGGCGCAATAGCAATTCCTGCAACAAATCAGCTTAAAGAACATGATTTTGAATATCGTTTTAATGCTGCAGGTGTTAAAGCATTGGTTATAACATCTGATGATGACGTTTCAACAATCGCTGATAATGCAATTAAAAAATGTCCTCAGGTTGATACTAAAATTATCGTTGGTGAACCTAAAGAAGGCTGGCATAATTTTAATGAAGAGTATGTTCGCTTCTCAAGTAAGTTTGAAAGAACCGAAGATGCTTCTGCAGGTGATGATGCTGCGCTTATGTTCTTTACATCAGGTACAACAGGTAATCCCAAAATGGCATCACATAAACATACGTATGCTTTAGGTCATTTTGTTACTGCTAAGTATTGGCATTGTTGCGAAAGAGATGGTCTCCACCTTACAATATCAGATACAGGCTGGGGTAAATCACTTTGGGGTAAACTTTACGGTCAGTGGCTTTGTGAAGGCGCAGTATTTGTATATGATTTTGATCGTTTTGATGCCTCGGATATTCTTCCTATGTTCAAAAAGTACAATATTACAACATTCTGTGCACCGCCCACAATGCTCAGAATGTTCATAAAAGATGACCTTTCCAAGTTTGATTTATCAAGTATTCACCACATCACAACAGCTGGTGAAGCACTTAACCCTGAAGTTTATAAGCAATTTAAACTTGCAACCGGTCTTGAAATCATGGAAGGCTTTGGTCAGACCGAAACAACCCTTACTGTTTGCAATTTAGTAGGTACAACACCTAAAATCGGCTCAATGGGTAAGGCATCTCCTCAGTATGATATTGATATCGTTGATCCTGACGGTAACTCATTGCCCAATGGTGAAACAGGTGAAATCGTAATTCATACAGATAAAACCGTTCCTTGTGGTCTTTTTA
>JAZOMK010000141.1:0-3409 GCA_045653985.1 Clostridia bacterium
TTTCTACGCAACGGATTTTGATAATACACCTGATGGTATGGTACCTATGTGCTATCCTTCCAGCGAGCTTAAAGGGCAGTTTATACCTAACTGGGCAATGTTCCTTGTAATTGAGCTTGAAGAGTACGTTAAACGTACGGGCGATAATGGCATTTTGGAGCTTGCGAAAGAAAGAATCTACGGTATTGAAAATTACTTTAAAAAATTTATAAATGAAGATGGCTTGCTTGAAAAACTTGATAGCTGGATTTTCGTTGAATGGTCAAAGGCAAATGATTGGGTATTCGACGTAAACTTCCCATCCAACATGATGTACTATGCAATGCTTAAATCAATGGCAAGAATGTACAACGATTCAGTATTAAACGAAAAGGCAGAAAAAATCAAGGCAACAATCAAAAAGCTTTCATTTAACGGCAAATTCTTCCGCGACCATCAGGTTTACGATAAGGAAGGAAACAAGATTACACCTGAAGATATTACTGAGGTTTGCCAATATTATGCTTTCTTTACCGGTGTTGCCGATAAAGAGGAATATCCTGAACTTTTAGAAATTATTGCTAAAGACTTTGGCGCAGGCCATAAGTGCGAAAAAACTCAACCGGGCGTATATCCTGCCAATGCTTTCATCGGTAACTATTTAAGAATGGAAGTTTTATCCAAAAACGGCTATCGTAAGCAGATTATTGATGAAATCAAAGAATATTTTGATTATATGGCAAAACTTACAGGCACACTTTGGGAGAATGATTCATCCAAATCAAGCTGTAATCACGGTTTTGCAAGCCACGCAATCCGCTTTATTTTCAGGGATTGTCTTGGTATTGACGAGGTTGATGAAATCAATAAAAAGGTATATCTTAATTCTGATTATAACGCGCCTGAAAATGCAAAAGCGATTATTCCTTTAAATGACGGTAATATTGAAGTTGCCATTGAAAATGGAGTAAGAAACGTAAAAGTTTCAGGCAATTACCAAATGGTATAAGGAGAAAAGAAATGTTTAAAAAAGCAGTTCCCGTATGGGCAAAAGAGTATGTTGATGAAAGAAATATTTTACTTGGGTTTAACTATGATTTTGTTTTTTCGGGCAAAGTCTCAAAAATTCGCATAGCTGCTGATGCGCTTTATCGTATGTATATAAACGGTGAAATGGTTTCACATGGGCCGCAGCGCGCAGGTAAAGGTTTCTGGCGTATGGATGAAATCGACATCACGGCAAAACTTAATTCAGGTAAAAATCATATAGCAATTCAGGTTGAACGCTTTGGCGTATATTCTTTTGAGTACGTTCTTCAACCCTCCTTTTTAATGGCAGAAATTGAAATGGATGGTGAAGTTATCGCATCAACTGATGTTTCAGGCGATTTTAAGGCAACACGTATTTTATCAAAAGAGCAGATTGTTGAGAGATATAGTTATCAGCGCCCCTTTATTGAGGTGTGGAATTTACCTATGGAAACAACCGATACGCTTGAACTTGTAAAAGTTGATAACGTTAAAATAAAGGAACGCACCGCACCTTATGCTGAGCTTAATGAAATTGATTTTAATAAAGTTATAGCAAAGGGTGAAGTTAATATACCTGATAATATTATGTATCATGAGGAACTTCGCCTGCCTGAAATAAACAATCCGATTTTTAGTTTTGATGAGGATGCGGTTAAGTGCTATTATCGTGATATTCTTTATATGCTTACTACGAAAAACATTAGTCATTGTGATGAAAATGTTGAAAATTATGTGTTTACACTTAATAAAAATCAGTTTGAAAACTTTAAACTTCCCTATGAAAATACGGGTTTTATAAAATGCACCTTGAAGTGTAATGAAGACAGCGTTGTTTATTTTATTTATGATGAAGTTCTTTGTAATGAAGATGTTTTGCCTCTTGAACATTACAGAGGTTGCGCGAATATTATCCCTGTAAAAATGAAGGCAGGGGAATATGATTTTATCGCCCTTGAACCGCGAACAATGCAGTATTTAAAGGTGGTTTGCGCTTTAGGTGCAGTTGAGGTATCAAGCCTTAAACTTGTTGAGTATGTAAACTCAAAGGCAAAAATGGCTGAGTTTAAATGTGATGATGCTGCCTTAAACCGCATATATGAAGCCGCAATTCATACTTTTGAGCAAAATGCAGTTGATTTGTTTATGGATTGCCCCTCTCGCGAGCGCGCAGGCTGGCTTTGTGATAGCTTCTTTACGGGCAGGGTAGAAAAAGATTTAACAGGTCAATCGGGCGTTGAAAAAGGATTTTTGGAAAACTTCTTCTATGCAACTGATTTTGGCGGATTACCTAAAGGCATGGTGCCTATGTGCTATCCTTCAGATGAAGTAAGATGGCAGTTTATTCCCAACTGGGCAATGTTTCTTGTAATCGAGCTTGAAGAGTATATCAAGCGCACAGGCGACGTTGAAATATTAAAGGCGGCAAAGGAACGTCTTTACGGCATTGAAGAATATTTTAAACAGTTTATAAATGAAGATGGCTTGCTTGAAAAACTTAAAGGCTGGATATTCGTTGAATGGTCTCAGGCAAATAAGTGGGTGCAAAGCGTAAACTTCCCCTCAAATATGATGTACTACGCAATGCTTAAAGCAATGGGAAGAATGTATAATGATTCAGCGTTAAATGAAAAAGCAGAAAATATAAAAGCAACTATTAAAAAGCTTTCTTTTAACGGTAAATTCTTCCGCGACCATCAGATTTATGATGAAAATAACAATAAAATCACACCTGAAGACGTTACTGAGGTTTGCCAATATTATGCTTTCTTTACAGGTGTAGCTGAAAAAGCAGAATATCCTGAACTTTTAGAGATTATCGCAAATGACTTTGGTGCAGGACATAAGTGCGAAAAAACACATCCCGGTGTATATCCTGCCAATGCCTTTATAGGTAACTATTTAAGAATGGAAGTTCTGTCCAAAAACGGCTACCGTAAGCAGATTATTGATGAAATCAAAGAATATTTTGATTATATGGCAAAACTTACCGGTACCCTTTGGGAAAATGATTCAACGGGCGCAAGCTGTAACCACGGCTTTGCAAGCCACGTTGTGCGCTTTATTTTCAGAGATTGCTTAGGTGTTGACGAAATTGATGAGGTAAACAAAAAAGTATACCTTAATTCTGACTTTAATGCCCCTGAAAATGCAAAGGCAGTTATCCCCTTAAATAACGGCAGTATTAAGATATCCGTTGAAGGTGGCGCACGTAAGGTAGAAATTGTAGGAGATTATAAAATTGGCTGATAGCATATTTAAAAAGCAGTATAATTTAAGAAATTCCGATTTTGACAGGTTTTTGGAGATAAAGCCAAGCGCGGTACTTGATCTTTTTCAGACTGTTGCGGGCCTACATGCCGAAAGTTTAGGTGTCGGTTTTAATGCCATGCTTGAAAAA
>JAZOMK010000142.1:0-4527 GCA_045653985.1 Clostridia bacterium
CCACTTCCTGCTGCAGCAGAAACAAGAAGATTATTGTCTTTGTGGTCTATAACTGCTTGCTGATGTTTAGTCCATGTCGGCATAATAGTTTTCCACCTTTCGTTTGATGCCACATACAGAAATGTATTTGCAATTTTTACAGTTGTAACAGTTGAATAGGTTTTTATAATCGGAGGTTTCAGCTTCTATGTTACCGCCTAACATATCTCCGGCAAGTTTTGTTGACGTTTCACTTGCTTTATCCAAAAGTGCATTAAAATGTTCTCTTGTAACACCTTTTTCGTTAAAATCAATCAATTCAGTTCCTGAAAATGAATTATCGAGTATGTTCATGTATTGCGCTGCTGCCGGTGTGTGATCATTAAAATGTTTAAGTAGTGCAGACATATATAATAAAAGTTGTAGATCAGTACCTTTTTCTACGCCGCTTTCTGAGAATTTTTCTTTACCACTCTTATAATCGATTATACGCAGGTAAAAATTGGAGTCTTTTATAATTCTGTCGGCTCTGTCGATTTTTCCTTCCAGATAAATTGTGCCAAATTCAGTATCAATTTCGATTGGAGGATATTTTTTTGAACCAAAATGGATTTCAGTACCAATAACTTCACAATCGTTTACGTGCTTATTTATCTTCCATGCGGTTTCGCAAGCGATGTTTTTTAAAAAGCCGTTAAATGCTTTTTGCCTTTCGGTTGCAAGCATTGCGCCAAAATGAACGTTTGGCAAGTTTTTATCAAAAATTTCGCCTGCTTTTTTGTAGCAATCGTCTTTTGTAAGAGTTTTGTCAGAAGCTTCTTTTAAGAATTTTTCAAAAGTATCATGGAATAATATTCCTAAATCAAGGGAATCAATAACGTATTCTTTGCCTTCTGTAGGTTTTATTCCATACTCTATAAAATGCTTAAAGGGACATTGTGCAAAGGATTTAAGCTCCGATGCACTTGTTGTCTTTTTAGAATTAAAGAGTTTCGATGCAAGTTCTGGTGAAATAGATACCTCGCGTTTATTTTGCTGATTTTTTAATATCTGAACTTTACGGTTGTTATCATCTTTTAAATAAGTAAGTAATGCCTGCGATTCTGGCGAAACAAATTTATCACGTGCCATTTCAAGCATAACTTGATCTTTTGTGAAAGGCTCTTTAAGTTTGTCCCATGCTGTGCTTTTTTGATAGGTCTTTTTTATTATCTGAGGGAATAAACTTTCTAAATGCTTAAATATGTATGATGAATTTTTTGTTGCCCCGCCCAAAGAATATAAAGGGCAAGAAAATTCAAGGGTATGGGTAGGTGAGCATATAGCAGAATATATAGTATAACGAGTTCTGGCATCTTCGGTTTCTTCGGTGTGTGCAAGTTCCATGCCTAATTCAGCAAGAATATTACTTTCTGCTCTTGTTACAAGTCTTTCATCTGTGCATATTGCAGGAATAACGCCATCGTTTGCGCCAACAATATATACATACTTTATATTTTGCTCTTTTGTGGCGGTAAGGTCGCCAAAGGTAACAGAATCAAGTACACTTGGAAGTGTTGAAATTTGTGTTGATTTAAAGCCTTCATATAATGTATCACAAAAATCAGAAAGAGGTATTTTTCTTTCTCCTGAAAGGTCAGCAAGACTTTCAAGCAATTCAAGCATTTTATTCCATAATTGGCTTGTTACGTCAGAAAGTGTGAACAGTTCAAGGTCTTCGTATTTTTGCGTTAATTCTTGTATTTTTATATAAACGCCATTTTCCTCCATAAAGTTATAGCAAACTGATGCTATTTCTTTGGCGGTTGAAGCTTTTAAAACGTTTTCTTTGAAGATTTTTAACGGTTCAATAAAACTTTTGCGCAAACAATCAAATTCAGCCTGCTGTTCTTCTGAACCACGTTTAAAATAAAGCCCGTTTTCGATTTCTGATGGTGTTACGCCCATGTTGTTTATAAATGATAAAAAGGCATCACGTTCATCTGCGGTAATAGGTGAGAGCGATGAAAGTGCGATTGCTGAAACGTTTTCAATGGTAAAGCCATGTATAGCGCATTTTAAAAGTGAGAATAAATACATCGCTACAGGATGTGCAGTAATATCGTGGCTTTTATCTGTATATACAGGAATATTATAACGTTTAAAAATTGTTGCTATAGTTGGTGCATATGTTTTTACATCATTACAGATTACGGCATAATCTTTATAACGATTGCCGTTTCTTACACCTGTTAAAATTTTCTTTGCTATTTCATCAATTTCTTCACGAATATTGGGGTAAAAACACAATGAAACATTTTTACATTCACCTTTATAAACATCAGGCTTTTGTTGATAAAAATTATCTTCAAGGAAATGTATTTCATCAGATTTTGTTTTTTCTGTGCGTGCTACTGTTTCAATTTTATATTCACAGCAACATTCTTTTGCTATATTGATAATATCGCCAAGAGTTTTTCTGTGTACGTCATAACCGCGATCTGTATTGGCAAAATCAGAGTTTAAAGCAATAACAACGTCTGTACATTTAAGTAACTCTTTGAAAAAGCTATATAAACGTGAAGTAAATACATCAAAACCATCAATATAAATAACGGAGTCCTTGAGGTTTGGATAAAATTTTAAAAGTTCCTCTGCGGTTTTTAATTTATCTGCATTATCCGTATAACCTGAAGCAAGAATTTCCGTATATGCCTTATAAATTACAGCCATATCATTAAGCTTGTACTTTAATATACTTTCATCAAGTTTTTGTGAAACGGCAATTATATCATCGTAGGTGTACCCGCAGTTTTCTATGATAGAAATCATATTAAGGCATCTTTCACAAAAGCCTTTTCTGCGCGAAACACTTTTGAATACAGTAAGTTTATCTTCATTCTCAAGTACGGCAATACGAATAGCCATTGCCTTTGAACAATCATCAAGATATGTCTTTTTGTTTTTTCCAAAGTAACTTAAAACTGATGATGCAAGGCGGTTAAACGAACAAACGTCAACATCAATAAATCCTTTGATGTTTAATTGATGACAAAGTCTTTGCTCGAAGTTATATGTTACGGGATCGGGAACAATAAGGACAGATTTTTTCTTGTTTTTTATTCGTTCTCCAATTTCCTCAATCATTATATGTGTCTTATTTGTGGCAATTCTACCGGTAATTATTTTAAGCAATACATTTCACCTCAAGAATTTTATTTATAATATTTTATCACATAAATATGTATAATTCAACTAAAGAAATAAAAAAAGTTCCGATTTAAAATCAGAACTTTTAATTTTATCAGAAAACAAGTTTATCTTTAATGAAGTCTTTAACTTCTTCAATTTTTAATGTTATCTGTTGCATTGTGTCACGGTCACGTACTGTAACGGTGCCATTCTCAATAGTATCAAAGTCAACAGTAACACAATAGGGTGTGCCGTTTTCATCCTGTCTGCGATAACGCTTGCCGATTGAGCCTGCTTCGTCATAATCAACGGGGAAGTACTTTGCAAGTTCAGCATGAATTTCAAGTGCTTTGTCTGCAAGCTTCTTCTGTAAAGGAAGAACTGCACACTTAAAGGGTGCAAGTGCAGGGTGAAGGTGCATAACGTTTCTTACGTCGCCATTTTCAAGAGTTTCCTCTTCAAAAGCGTTGCAAAGGAAAGCAAGTGTTACGCGGTCAGCACCAAGTGATGGTTCAACACAATAGGGAATATACTTTTCATTTGTAACGGGATCAAGATATTCCATGTTTTCACCGCTGTGCTCAGCGTGCTGTTTAAGGTCGTAATCAGTTCTGTCAGCAATACCCCAAAGTTCGCCCCATCCGAATGGGAAAAAGAACTCAAAGTCAGTTGTTGCTTTTGAATAGAATGAAAGTTCTTCGGGTGAGTGGTCGCGAAGTCTTAATGATTCTTCTTTAATACCTAAATCAAGCAACCACTTTTTGCAGTATGAACGCCAATATTCAAACCATTCAAGGTCAGTGCCGGGTTTACAGAAGAATTCAAGTTCCATCTGTTCAAATTCGCGTGTTCTGAAAGTGAAGTTACCGGGGGTAATTTCGTTTCTGAAAGATTTACCAACCTGGCAAATACCAAAAGGAACTTTCTTTCTTGTTGTTCTCTGTACGTTTTTAAAGTTTACAAAGATACCCTGTGCTGTTTCGGGGCGAAGATATACAGTAGAAGTGCTGTCTTCAGTTACGCCCTGGAATGTCTTGAACATAAGGTTAAACTGACGGATGTTTGTCCAATCGTTCTTTCCGCAATCGGGGCAAACAATGCCGTTTTCTTTGATGTATTCTTCCATTTGCTGGTTTGACCAACCGTCAACAACGATATCTGTTCCTCTTTCGTGGTTAAAGTCCTCAATAAGCTTGTCTGCACGATATCTTGACTTACAAGCCTTACAGTCCATAAGAGGATCAGAGAATCCACCAAGATGTCCTGATGCAACCCAAACCTGAGGATTCATTAAAATTGCACAGTCAACACCTACGTTGTAGGGGGATTCCTGTACGAATTTTTGCCACCATGCTTTTTTTACGTTGTTCTTTAATT
>JAZOMK010000143.1:0-1765 GCA_045653985.1 Clostridia bacterium
ATTGATATTATGGTAAATAATGCTGGCTTGTGGAGAAATTGGCAACCCTTTGTTGAAACCACAAGTGCTGATTGGATGAAGCCTATCAACGTAAATATTTTAGGCGTTATGTATTTCACCCACGCAGTTTTGCCTAACATGATTGAAAATTCTTATGGCAGAATTATCAATATCGGCTCAGTTGCGGGTACTTACGGTAACCCCAATATGGTTAACTATTCAATGACGAAGGGCGCAGTAAGCTCATTTACAAAAGCACTTGCCAAAGAGGTTGCTGAGTATAACATAACGGTTAATAACGTTGTTCCAGGCACTATCAGAAACGAGGACGCTTCAGAAGAATCACCCCTTTGTTATATGAACAGGACGGGCAAGTTAGAAGAGTACGCATACCTTATCAGCTTCCTTGCAAGCGATAAAGCAGCATATATTTCAGGGCAGGACTATCAGATTGATGGCTGCAGAAAGAAAATTTAAAGGAGAAAATATTATGGAATTTAAAGGCAAAACCGCAATTTCAACAGGTGCCGCATCAGGCATGGGACTTTTGTTTGCAAAAAATTTTGCAGCTTTAGGCGGCAATGTTGTAATGTGCGATGTAAATGAAGAAGTTTTAAATGAAAAAGTAAAGGAAATCAACAGTAAAAAACAGGGCAAAGCTATTGGCGTAATTTGCGATGTAAGAGATTATGACGAAGTTTGTGCCGCAGTTGATTTAGCAGTAAAAGAGTTTGGCTCACTTGATATGGTTTGCAACTTTGCAGGCGGTACTGCAACAAGAATGTGTAAGGTTAATATGGAAGAATGTCCTGAATTCCCTGACGTTCCCATTGATGTTTTTGATTGGGGTATTGACGTAAACTTAAAAGGTCCTTTCTATTTTGCACACGCTGCCGCAAAACAAATGCGTAAACAAAAAAGCGGTTTAATTATAAATATCGGCTCAATTACAGGTCAGGAAGGCGATGGCTACGGCATGGATTATCCTACCGCAAAGGCAGGCCTTATGTTTGGCTTAACAAAGTCAATCGCACAGTTTGGCGCACCACATAATATAAGATGCGTATGTATTTCGCCCGGCCCCGTACTTACAAGGGCGGCAATGGCAAATATGAAAACTTTGTTAGGTCGTGCCGCTGAACCTCAGGAAATTATCGACCTTGTGCTTTTTGTGGCATCAGATAAAGGTCAGTTCATCAATGGCGAAAATATTATGATTGATGGTGGCAGAAATGCCATGAAGAGGGAAAAACAATGGCAACATTCTTAAATCAAAATCAACCTTTAATTACGTCAATGATTTTAAAGGATAATCCCGACAGCATCCGTTTTGCAGTTAAAAACTCAATTTATGACGGAGCTGATTGTTTAGGCATACAGCTTGAACGCTTAAAAAGAGAATATAAGAATGAAGAAAACTATAAAAAGATTTTCTCCGCTTGCTCAAATCACCCCATATATATAACTAACTATCGTGCACATCATAATGAAGGCTTAACTGATGAAGAAATTACCGATGAACTTTTAGTTGCTTTAAAATGTGGTGCAACTTTAGGCGACGTTATGGGTTCGGCTTTTGATAGTGAAAGCGGTATGGGCATCGGCCTTGAACTTTCGATGAAGCAGGATGCTATTGATAAGCAAATGAAACTTATTGATAAAATCCACGCAATGGGCAAAGAGGCTTTAATGTCCTCCCACGTTTTAAAGTTTACACCTGCTGAAACTGTTTTGGAAATTGCATATGAACAGCAAAAGCGCGGTG
>JAZOMK010000144.1:0-3143 GCA_045653985.1 Clostridia bacterium
AGTATTGGCAAAAGGTTATCGAAACAGTAGGGGATACACCGTCGGCATTAAATATTATTTTGCCCGAAGCATTTCTTGAGGGTGATATTGAGGATAAGATAACCGCTTGCAACGAAAATATGAAAAAACTCATGCAATAAAACAGCAAAAGTTATTGTAAGAAAGGTTGTTATCTGCCCGACATACAACCACAACGCACACAGAAGCAAAAAGGAAAAATTTATTTTGATTTTTACGTTATTTATTTTCATTAAGATTTATATATTCCATAGGATCAATACACGTACAGTTTTCATAAAGCTTAAATATCAAGTCGCCCTTTGAGTACCCTATTACATCGCCTTTTGCTACCTTTTCGCCTTGTTTTAACAAACAGGTTGCACCATAATAACTGCTTAATTTGCCATCATAATGGCGGATAGATATTTTATTGTTTCCTGCATTTTCTATTACGCCATCAGCCGTTGCATACACACCTTCAAACATATCGGTAGATATAGTGATACACTTATCCCCCAATATCTCTCCTTGTGAAACTACACCGTTACAAGGCATAGCCAACGAAGTTACGTTGACATTACCCGAAACAGAAGCATCCTCCTGTGTTTTTTCAAGAAAAAAAAGTTGACCTAAAGATTCCTTAATTTTAAAATCTTCCTGAAGGCTGACTTTTATCCCCTCTTTCAGCATTGCACCATTGTTTAAGAGTATAACGAAAATTATGATAAGAATTAGCGCTATAAAAATATAGCTTTTTTTAAAAAACTTTTTCAAAAAAAATCCCCCCAAGCAAAATATATGCCTGAGGGGAGTTATAAATTACTTAATCGGTAAAGGGCTGAATTGGTCTGTTTATACAAACACTTTCAACCAAGCCTATTGCTATCATGTTGGCAAGCATACTTGAACCACCATAAGATATAAACGGTAGCGGTATACCTGTTATGGGCATAATGCCTATTACCATGCCGATATTTTCAAAAATATGGAACATGAACATTGCCATAACGCCTGCAACTATCATTTTGCCGTAGCGATCATTTGCTTTATTTTGCAAAATATACCACATGCGAACTTCAAGGGCAACGTAAAGACCAATCAACACAAAGGCGCCTAAAAAGCCCATTGATTCACCAATAGCAGCAAAGATAAAGTCAGTATGTATTGCAAAAATTCCGCCTGATTGGCTTATGGAATCAGCACCGAGGATGCCTTTACCCCAGAACTGCCCTGAGCTTATTGCGATTTTTGCATATTTAAGTTGTTCAACATCATCACCGTTTATGAAGTTAAGTATTCGGCTTTGTTGTTTTTCACCTAAAATAAACCACACTGCAACGCACGCGACAATGGCTAAACCAAAGATTATTAAGATATGCTTCCAACGCATGCCTGCAACAAACAGCATTATAAAGAAAATAAATACGTATACCAAAGACGTACCAACGTCCATCTGCGTCATCAATGCCGCAAGGAACAGCGCCATTACACCAAAGGTCAATAAAAGATCTTTAAAATGTTTTAAGCTTTCTTTCTGCGCTATTGTTTTTGCAAGAATAAGTATCAAACCAAGCTTACCTATTTCAGTAGGCTGAAAATAAAAGCTTTCGCTTAGTTTTATCCAGCCACGCGTACCGCCCTGTTCATCACCAAAAAAGCCTGTAAAAATGATAAGACCTGCGCACACGCCAAGAACTATGTACTATATTTTTGAATAAATATGATAACCAAGTATCGAGACGCAAACTAATGCCGCAAAGCCTACGCCTATCCACATTGCATGTTTTTTAACTGTGCCAAACTGTAGACGAGACAGCGTTTCAAGCAAGTCAGCCTCCTCACTTGCCGTTGCCGCATCAGCCAAAGCCGTAAGAATAGCTACAAGACCGAATGCGCATATTATGCCGACAATAATCAGGAGGACATACTCAATATTATGCAGTTTTCGTTTATCAAAAAGCCACATATAAACTCCAAATAATAATTATTTAGGTTATTATAGCACAACATTAAAAATTTTTCAACAATTATATAATGCGAAATGAATTTACGGGCATTCTTGCACAAAGACATGTTCCGTTATCTATTCTTTCGATTTTAATTGATATATTTTCGTAATCAGGTTCTATGTATTTTACTGCGGCTGAAATAATATCAGAAGTCATTTTTAAAATAAATTCTGCCGATACATTTGCCCTGTCTCTTGATATTACTGCCTGGAGACGTTTTTTCGCTTCTTTCTTGCTGTTACTTCTTTTGAAAAAACTAAACATTCCATTGCCCCCTTACATCGCAGTTTTTTTAGAGAAAATTTTATTTATAAATACTTCCAATGATTTTTTTGAGTTAACCGGTATTTTCTCTCCAATTATACGCTTAGCAATATTCTCATATTCTTTTCCTGCTTTGCTTGAAGGGATATTTACTACCGCTTCACCTAAATTAGTACCCTTCACAACACTTGCATCGTCTCGCACCGCACCGATTGCCTTCTGTCCTAAAATATCCTCAACATCCTCTATTGCAAGCATATCACCACTTCTTATAAGGTCAGGTCTGATTCTGTTTATTATAAGATTAACCTTACTGATTTCATTTGCCGCCATAAGACCGATTACGCGGTCAGCATCACGTACCGACGATACTTCAGGTGTACAGACAACCAAAGCTTCATCTGCCCCTGCAATGGCATTTTTAAAGCCTTGTTCAATACCTGCAGGACAATCAAGCAAAATAAAATCATATTGATTTTTCAGTTCCGATAAAAGCCATTTCATTTGTTCTTCAGTAATCGCTTCTTTTGATTTTGTCTGGCTTGCAGGCAAAATTGATAAACGTTCGTTACGTTTATCACGTATAATTGCTTGCTTTATTCTGCATTTATTTTCTATTACATCGACAATATCAAAAACTATTCTGTTTTCAAGCCCTAAAACGGTATCAAGATTTCTCAACCCTAAATCCATATCAATAAGCAGAACCTCTTTACCGCAATTTGCAAGGGCACAACCAACATTGGCACAAGCCGTCGTTTTGCCCACTCCCCCTTTGCCTGATGTGATTACCATTATCCTTCCCATAAAACCCACCTCTTAATTTTTTTATTTTCACCATCTATAATACATATTTTAAAAAAATAATAA
>JAZOMK010000145.1:0-1354 GCA_045653985.1 Clostridia bacterium
CTATACACCATACTTTTGCCAAGCCTTTAGCCTCCTTGATAAGTGGCATATAATCATCTTTAACTATTTCACCGCGCCACTTATTGGCTTCAGGCATAGCACCGTATTTAGGGCTCATATATGGACCTTCCATATATATACCGCAAATAGTCGTATCGCCTTTTTCAATTATTTTGCGAATTTTTTTAATCGAGTCAAGCATCAACTCTTTTGACATATCATAATAAAGTGTGGCTAAAACCGATGTTGTACCATGTTCAAGAAAATATCTTGCAACGCGTTCAGGGTCATCATAAAATAAAACCCCCTCACCACCATGATTATGAATATCAACAAAACCGGGACCTACATAAAGACCTTCAGCATCAATAATTTCTGCATTTTCGGGTACTTGAAGATTTTTACCAACTTCTTTTATGAGGTCATTTTCAACTATAACGTTACCATCAAAAATTATTCCCGTTTCAAGGACAACGTTAGCATTTTTAATAAATAACATATTTCCTCCAGAAATACATATAAGGGGCGGTGAGTTTGTTTCACCGCCCCCACAAAAATTAAAGATACTTAATTACTCCGTCGCCAACACTGCTTGTTGAACCTGTACCGCCCATATCGGGTGTAAGGTCTTCCTTAATATCAGCAACCATAAGTTTTTCAATAGCATCAAGAACTTTTTTGCCCCAATCTTCATGACCAAAGAAGTCAAGCATCTGGCTAACTGACCAGATAGATGCCAAGGGGTTAGCAATGCCTTTGCCTGCAATATCAGGTGCTGAGCCATGAACGGGCTCGAACATTGAAGGAAATTTTCTTTCAGGCTTAATATTTGCGCCTGCAGCAAGTCCCATACCACCAGAAATAGCAGCGCCAAGGTCAGTAATAATATCACCGAAAAGGTTTGAAGTTACAACAACTTCAAAACGCTGGGGATTTTTAACAAAGAACATACAAGCAGCATCAACAAGAAGGCTTTGTGTCTTAACTTCAGGATATTCCTTTGAAACTTCTTCAAAAACGCTATCCCAGAAAACCATTGAATAGTTAAGTGCATTACCCTTAGAAATGCTTGTAACACTCTTGCCCTGCTGACGTGCAAGTTCAAAAGCATAGCGGATAATTCTTTCACAGCCTTTACGTGTAAATACGCCTGTTTGAAGAACAACCTCATCTTCTCTGCCTTTATTAAGCCATTCACCTGCACCTGCATATTCGCCTTCGCTGTTTTCACGAATAACAACCATATCAATATCTTCAATTCCCATATCCTTGATTGGGCAATATGCACCCTGAAGAAGTTTTACAGGTCTTAAATTTACATACTGGTCAAATTCGTGACGAATCTTTAATAAAA
>JAZOMK010000146.1:0-3122 GCA_045653985.1 Clostridia bacterium
GCAGTATTATTATTACACGGCTAAAGCTAGTGTAAGTAGTGCTAATGAGATTATTTTAGATGGTTTGTTTTGCCACATAGAAGGAGAAGAATTAGAACAAAAGGTTTTAAATCTTAATAATGGTGATACGGTTACAGTAAAAGGCAAAATAACTAGCATAAAATATGAAGGGATGTTTGAAACATACTTTGTACATATGGATACTTATGAAATAGTTAAGTGATTGAATAATATGTAAAAATTGATGAAAACTATTCTTTCGCATTTTATAATTTGTTTAATTATTTTGATCGGATAATACATATAATTATTGTCTTATTCGTTAGCGTGAGGTTGATTGTGGTAAAATTTGTGTGCCTTGCAAGCTTTATCGCACTTTGTGGAGTGAGATAATTTAAACTTTACGCAATAAAATTTTGCGTAAATAAACCCCCGATTATTCGGGGGTTTAAATTTTTTTGGAATGAACCAAAAAAGGGACATCGGTATTGATATAATATACGTGTAAAAAATTTTTCAACACCCCTCTATTT
This sequence comes from Clostridia bacterium, assembly GCA_045653985.1. GTDB lineage: Bacteria > Bacillota > Clostridia > Christensenellales > QALW01 > UMGS1322. The sequence goes on from JAZOMK010000146.1 coordinate 534, forward strand.
TAGTTAACTTAATTTTAAGGGTGCTGTATAATATAATAAAAAAAGGAGTATTTGGTATGAAAAATTATGCACGTTTATTAAAAGGGATTTTTTCAGATTGCGAGGGAATGACTGAAAGGGATATCAATGAAAATGTTGAACTTGTTGAAACTTTGCAGGAATTGATTGCAGAACTTGGGTACCTTGAAAGCATGGCATTGGAAGAATTTGTTGTTGAAAATAAAACATTAAAAGATTTTGCTGATTATATCCGCAACAATGCTGATGAAATTGCTGATTTGTTTATGGCAAAGGCTTATAGATGTATGCGCCACCCCAGCCGCAGCAGAAAATTGGTAAAATATCTTAAAAAAATTGAGCTTGTCCCATATTTGGTACTTGCAATAGAGTATAATATAGGTGTAAAATAAAAAAGGATGTGTTTATTATGTGGTGTGTTGAGGGTGTTGGATTTGAAAGAAAGGATTTTAAAAATTATCAGGATGCCGAAAAAGTATATCAGCAAGCAAAAAACGAGGGTAAAAATGTTATTTTGCGCCCATGGGATATTGAGGATTCCATTGATTTATGCAGTTTAAATGCACAAAAAAGAGAACTTGCTTTTGAAGAGTGGGAAAAAAATCCCTGCTTTTTATAATAAGTGCTAAGTGCTAAAATAATATTTGAGGTGAATGGTTATGAGTATTGAAGAATTAAGAGAAAAAGTTGAAAATGAAATTTTAAGTCTTGAACCGGTTGACTACATATATTATATGTTTGACCGCACCGATGAAAACGGAATAGCATACCTTCCTGATTTTGGCAAGACAGATACACGCTTTACTGAATCTGAGCCCGAAAGTATGCGTTGCAAAATTGATTGGAACGTTGATAAGCGCGACAGATTTGTCAAGAAATTCGAGCAAATTTGCTATTGCCTGAAAAGAATTGCCGGGGTAGGCGCAGAACTTGACGGAACAAAAGAAAGCGCAAGAGCTATTTTAAAAGATAAAAACGTTTATGAAGTATGGGAAAAATATATTATGCCCTTTGAAGATCAGGTTGATGACGAGGTTCTTTTTGAAATTCTTGATAAAATGGAAGTTGTTGACGATGTAAAGGAAATCGCAAGGCGCATTTATGCAGGCGAGGAAGTTGAAAGCGATTATAAAAGTTATTTAACTGACTGTATTGATGTTGAAATTACAAAAGAGGAAGAAGAAATTTATCAGAAATACAGAAGTGCGGTGCTTAAAGAAAGCGAACAGCGTATGGGCAAAAAACTTAGTGCATATAATGCTATACTTTTTGCAAGACGTTTTACAAAACTGCTGGAATTGGGCGCGCCTAACATAGTTCTTCGCAATGAGGGACGCAGTTTTGCACAAGCGTTGCTTTTAAATGAGTATGGTGTTTCTTCAGAAATGGTTGACGACCTTTTAAGGCTTAATCTTGAAAAAATTGAAATGATGACGGAAGATGAGCTTGACGATTTTTTTAGACCACGTAAAACAAACAACCGCAAAAGCATGGCGCCTCTTTTTGTATACCTTATATTAAAAGAAAAAACTGACGTAAAAAAACATCTTCGTCAGCAGGATATATTAAATGAGTTAAAAGAATATCCTTACGAAATAGTTATTGAGCGAAAAGCACTAAGCAGAATAATACACAACTTAATGGATTCACAACTTGCGGTAAGGTCAGATAAAACGGGCGTCTGGGTAGAACAGGGAAATGTTTAACGCGTACAAATATGTAGAATCAAGTACTGAAAGAGAATATCTTGAAAAATTAGAATATAAGTTTAACACACTTTCTGCCGCGTGGCTTATAGACAGAAACGGCAAGCTTACAGTAAAAGAAAGGCACAATGGATTTCGTGAAATAATACAAAAGATGCCCGATTGTTCAGTAGAGGAACGGCTTAATTTTAAAGCAGAAAAGAGTTTGCACGAAAAATTAAAGAGGATTATAGAAGAAGAAAAAGCCATTATCTATGATGTGGAACGTAATTTTTACAATCAATATTCATATGAGCTTTTTAAAAACGGACAATGGCAAAAAGAAAAGAAAGAATATGACAATTTTAAAAAGTGTTTTCTTGATGCGAAAAATGATGCACAAAAAAATGATGCTTATATAAAAATAATGGCATCAAAATGCACGCAAGATGACAGGGTAATATTTTTGCTTATATCTAAAGACGGTGAACTGTTATCTATGTTTGGCAGCAGCTTTATAGAAAATAACCTTTTCGGTTTGTGGTTTGATGTTCCTATGCCATTTAAAAAAGGCGATATTGTGCGGCTTTGTAATGAGGATATGATTCCTTATGAAAACAGATGCGGGCCTATTGTTATTACGTCTGTTCCGACAAATAAAGTTGATAATAAATCGCTTGATACTTTTGATATGACACTTACTGGCATATATGTTGATGATGAGGGTGTTTTGTGCGATGAAGCGCGTTTTCTTTGCACTGAGGTGGAGTATTTTGATGATAAGTTTACTGAAAAACAAAAAAGACTTGTATTGTTTAGTGAAGCAGTTAAGGAATTTACATAAAAAGTCTTGGAAAAGGGGTTGTATCCGTAAGGACACAACCCC
>JAZOMK010000147.1:0-13494 GCA_045653985.1 Clostridia bacterium
AAAGTTTTTTGAAGGCAAAAAAAATAGGGGCGCAGACCTCAAATCTGCACCCCATTTACCTATATATAAGGAAATAAAAAATCCCCCTAACTCAAATCGAATTAGGAGGATTGCTCTTATTTGTTTGTAATGAATAAGACACCTATTTATAAATGTATTTTAAAATATCTTCTTTGCTAAGTTCTTGAATAAGAATTCGAGCATTCTTATGTCGTGTTATATAATTTATGTCACCTGTTTTTATGTAGCCTTGCAGTTGCTCTTGAGGATTATACCCCTTTTCTCGCAAAGCAGAAATAACAATTTCTATTTTGTTTTTAAAATCATTACTTATCATTCTATTACTTCCATTCGTATTGGTTCAAAAACAGGCCAATTCGTCATTACACGAATTTAGGTCACAAACTTATCTGATTTATATGGTGTTATCCTGTGTTATCTTGTGTTAAAAACCCCCGAAAAATGGCCTTAAATCCTGCTTTTTAGGGTATTTACTGTGAAATGACACAAAATATTCAACGGCATTTTCAGGAAAGAACTCCTTGAACTCCGAATACAACTGTGCCGCAAGGGTTTTATTATGGGCAAGTACAAGAGTAGGGCGGTTCACTTTTTCAATAATATTCGCCATTGTAAAAGTCTTACCTGAGCCTGTTACACCCAATAATACTTGGGAATCAAGCCCATCATTTAAACCGTCAACAAGTTGTGCTATTGCTTGTGGCTGGTCGCCCATTGGCTTGAATTTTGAAACAAGCTTAAACTTATCCATACAAACACCTCCTCCATTATATTTTAACACAATATTTGTTATTATGCTACATAAAACAATATTTTAAATAAAAATTATTTTAAAATATCTTTTCATTGCCGTAAAATTATGATATCATATTTATAAATAATAAAGAAAGGCGATTTTTTACCATGAAAAAGTTCTTATTTGTCCTTTTAACCGCTATAATGATTACTACTTTATTTGCATCTTGTAAAAAAGAAACTTCTACAACGGATGCACCCAAAGCAACTGAAACACCTGAAGAAACAGAACCCGCAATAACAACTCCTACTGATGCACCTGAAAACGTGCTTACATTCACTCAGGCAAAAGAAGTTGCAAAACAGTATTGGGAGCTTACAGAAGATACTGAAACAACCGAGGATGGCACAATCATTACAATTCTTGGCTTTGAAGACGATTTTGTCATTAAAGATGATATAAAATATTATCGTTTTGACCTTAAATGGTTGGTAACTGACGAAAATGGCGAAGGAAGCCATTATTCAGTTATAGATACCGTATACGTTAATACAAAAACAAGTGAATGTACCTACGAAAAACCATAAAAAAGGAAATAACACCCCGCAAAAATTTGCGGGGTGTTATGTTTATAAGCTCTGAGTTCCTGTATTACAGGGGTTATTTTTATAACACGTTTGCTGATGCAAGATATGAATATCCAACATTGATAAAATCACCCTCGGTGCTTTTTACTATTGGCAAGCGCGGTGCATCAAGTTCTTCAATTACATCAATTTTGCCGTCAAGATACATCTGAATTCGCTCTTTTACCGTTTCAAAACGTGCTACCATTCCACCATAACGGATATCAATAACTTCTAAACCGAAAGGCTTATTATATTCATACCACATCTTTTTGAATGAGTTTTTAAATACGTTTAATTTTTCGATTATCGTATCACACTCATCGGCAAGTTCTTTTAATTTTGATATATTCTTTTCATCATACGCTTTTTTAAGGTCTAAACTGAATGCACCCTTATTTACAAGTAAAGACGCAAGGCTAACCATTGTTTCACAAGCAGGTGCAAATAAACCTTCCACCTTATTTGCCTGCAACTGGGGCAATAATTTTTCATAATATCCGCGTATATCATTGCCTTCAAAATGGATATCTGCCATACCTAATAACGGATCATTATATAAAAGCTCTCTGCCACCATTGAAAATACCTTTTAGTGAGCCTTCAAGCAAATTAAAGGAGAATAACTTATCATAAGAAACGTTACAAGCATTTTCAAAGGTTTCTCTTACCTTATCAATATCGTATTCGCCTGAATAGTCAAAGGACGCATACCATGCAAGTCCAACAAGACCTAAAATAATACTTGCTTCATTGCCGCCCCAAATGGTAGCAATAACTTGCTTTAAATTATGCTTTTTGCAAGCTTCCAAAGCAGGCAGCGTGTTTCTAAGTGAAAGCCTAAAAAGGGGACTATGGCAATTCCACAGCCAAACCGCACCGGCAAAAAGAGTTTCTTCTTCAAAAACTTCACGATGGGTAACGATATTTTTTGCGTAAAATTCTTCATTATCATGATAATAATCCCAGAAAACAGGTTGTACACCCTGAGGGATTTTTGCTCTGGTTTCTTCGTCAAACTTAACGCGCACGTCATAATCGCCATAGTTTTCAAGCTTTTCTCCTGCAAGGCGGAAGAACATATCCGACCACATCATCGGCTTAAAGCCGTATTTTTTTGCAATATCTCTTACCCTTGCAAGATGTTCAAAGTACAATTCCTCTTTATCGCGATAGCCGTTTATAGAAAGCGACCTACCCGTACCAAGGTCAAAAGTTTCGTCCATACCAACGTGGAGGCGCCTTGTTGTAAAGCACTCAGCAAGGGTTTTGAACATTGCATCTATAAGCTTATAAGTTTCTTCTTCACCAACTAAAAGTGTGGTTTCGCCATCCTTAACCGTTGTTGATTCGCGCCATTTAAGAAAAGTTGCAAGATGACCAAGTGTTTGTATGCAAGGGATAAGCTCGATGCCTAATTCCAAAGCATACTTATCAAGCTCTTTAAGTTCTTCTTTAGTATATCTTCCTCTTAAATGACCAAAGTAAGGGTACTCGGGCACTTCATAAGTATCTTCGGTATAAAGCATACAGCAGTTAAGCCCCATAAGCGCCATTTTTTTAAGGGTATTTTTAGTGGTTTTCACATTCATTACTATTTTTGACATATCAAACATAGCGCCATTGGTGTTAAATAAAGGATTTTCTTTTATTTCCTTATTTTCGCCATTTTTAAGCCATTTTACAGCGTATGCAAGACCGCGGAAAAATCTTGCTTTTCCGCCGCCATAAGTAATTTCGGCATTTTTGCCATTAACCGAAACGGAAACGACAGCATCAGCTTGCTCAATAACTTTTATTGTATAATCACCATTTTCAGCCATTTTAAAGCCAAGTTCTTCTGCTACAAGGCTTATGCCGTCTGCAATATTTTCTGCATTTAAAAATTTAATTTTCATATTATTTTTTCTCCTTTTTAAGATATGCAACCGATTGCAAAATTTATATCATTATCATAACATTTTGCCAATGCTTTTGTCAATACTCTAATTAAAAATTATACAAAAAAAGCAAAAAAGTACACATACATCTTCCAACATATTTGCACTTTTTGGTACAATTTTTACTTGATTTTTGTATAAAAATCGCATTTTTACATACATTTTAACGCAATTTCGGTAGCATAAATGCTTTCTTCCATTGAAATACCGGATGTACCGTCATTTATTCTTTTAACAAAAAGCTTAAAGACATCCTGCCTTTGTAATAGGGGTAATTCTTTTTCACCACATTCATCAATAAGAAAAACCTTACCTTTTTCATATTCAACAATACCCTTTGTGCCAACAATACGAAGGCGGTCATCATCCCACGTTGAAGCACTTTGCGGGCGATAATAATCGCAGGTGATAGTGCCTATTGCGCCATTATCCATTAAAAATGTTATTGCGGCACAAGTTTCAAGGTCGCCATTATTAGAATTTTCAAGGTTTGAAGTCATTGCGCTACAATCTTTAAAATTAAGTCCCGTTACAAAATTTATCCAATGAATTGCGTGGATGCCCACCCACGGTATGATACCGCCAAAGGTATCTTTATTTTTGTAAAAATCAGGGCGAACGCCTAATTTATAGGACTTTCTGCCGTTTACCATACGAATTGTGCCGATATTTTTTACTGCTTCTTTTATCGTAAGGCACCAGCCTTCATAAGAAATGCCGAACATACAAGAAACAAAGGCTTTTGTTTTTATGCTTTTGATTTCCTCCAGCTCATTAAAGGAAAGGGCAAGCGGTTTTTCTGCAAAAACGTAAATATTTTTTTCAAGGCACTTTTTAATATAGGTTGCATTTAAGTCAAAACGTGTATTGATAATGGCAATATCTGGCTGATTTTCTAAAATTTCGTCAAAATTATCATATACTTTATGGGATATGCCATTATCTGAAAGAGTTTTTGAAACATTTGACATATCTTCACCATTAAACCCTGCCGTTATGCCAACAACGGTATGATTTTTTAGTTCATTTAAGGCATAGGCCCAATGACCTGATGCACCGATAATTGCTATTTTCATTTTAAACCCTCAAAAGAATTATAATTTTGTATATCAATAAATTCGCTGTTAAAAATTTCAGGCATAATATTTTTCTCAAATGCGTTTATAAGCATTTTATCAAGATTTTTAACGCATTTTACATCATTTTTTATTTTAACATTTTCAAAATTTTTAACTTCAAAATATTGGCTGATTGCATTTATACATTTAAGATGCGCAAGTGCCGTATCAACTGTACATACAGGTGCTTTTTTTCCTTCAAAAACATCAAGGGCGTACCAGATTTTTTTGAATCTGTCATCATAGGTTGCACCGTAATATTCCTTTTTGCCGTTTTTATATTCAGCATAAACCGAATTATCTCCGCCATCTTCTGAGATATAGATTTTTGCGTTTTCAAAATATAAAACGTTAAGGGGATTGATGTTTTCCTCAGTTGCGTGGCTGGCACTGAATTTAAGGGAAATATCATTTTTTATTTTAACTTCAATTAAAGCAGTATCGTAAGTTTCAATATCGTTGGCGCGATAAAGACTTGCACCGATTTTTTCAGGTTCTGCCGAAGTATTTATGCTTTCACCTGCAAGAAACAACATATTGTGCAGATAATGGGCGCAAGCATTCATTGCAATGCTGTCTAAAACCCAATTTCCGTCGATTTTTGCTTTTGCCGCCCATGGACGGGCAAAATATGCGCTGTTTCTTGGCCAGCATATAGTTGCATATGCGCCTGAGAAATTACCGAATTTATTGTTTATTATATCTTCCTTTAATTTCAAAATCGCAGGTGCATGGGAAAGCTGAAAGCCTATATTAAGCGTCCTGCCCGTTCTTTCAGCACACTCTTTCATTAAAAACGCATCTTTAAGTGTTGGTGCAATAGGCTTTTCACACAGAACGTCGCTACCATTTTCCATAGCGAGTATACATTGTTCTTTATGCAGGTGTATTGGTGTTGAAATTATTGCAATATCGGCTTTATTTTTTAAATAAAAATCGCCAAGATTGCAGTAAACATCGATATTTTGTTCAAAAATTTTTTCTTTTACGGGACTATTATTTATAAAAGGGTCAACTACCCCAACAACCTTTGCATTATGGTTTTTTGCATTTTCAAGAACCTCATCAACTATAAGGCCGCCATAACCGCCAACACCCACTAAAACTATTGAAATCATTTTATATACTTCCTATTTTCATTGAAATCTAAAACAAGAGTTTTATCTTTATCGTGTACGTACACGATACCCTCGCCCCATTTTGCCTCAACAAGGTTTGAACGATACACATATGGGTAAGGATATTGCTCAGGCGCATCTATTTTGCCGTTAGAATTTTTATCAATAAACAAGCCGTCAAACTCAAGGCGCATGGAATTTTTGTCAAAAATTACGGGAATATTTTTATATTTTTCTACGAACAAATTAAAATCAGTATCAGGTTCAACGCGGAAAACGTAAGCATTTTTTCTTCCATTTGAAATAAGCTCTTTTTCTTTCACATCAATGGTATATGGGTTTGCTACGTGTACGTACACGTTAATATTGTTCTTTCTTAAAAACAACATATTTTCAAACTTTTCAACCTTATCATACTTTTCAAGTTCAAGGAACATATGTGTATATTCAAGCTTATCAAGCTTTTCGATATCATATATAGTAAGCACAGTATTTTTGTTTGCATATGCTTTTGAGCAACAGCAATCAAGATCGCCGGTCCAATGGCGGTGCTGGTCGGTTAAGCCGGGATGTGAAGTATATAATTTTGTTGAATCTTCTTCATTTTCGCCCGGAATCGTCAAAGACCACTCAACCTGCTGGTGATGTGCATAAACGTAATCCTCAGTTTCATCAACGGGGTAATCATCCTGATGGCAAATTGCACCAATGCCGTAATTTTCAGTTAAATAGGTATATTTTGAGATACTGCCCGCTTTATGAAGCTTATCAATATGTGCCCAGTCAGGAACATCCGTACGCCAGGCATACATTGAATGGAGGTGTTTTTGTTCAAAAACCTCATCAGGATATTTTCTGTTCAAATAAGCATTAACTATAAATTCATCAAAGCAATGTGGTGTTTGCGCGCCGTGATGCTCAGCCTTAGCCTCAAAATCAACGTACATTTTCTTAATTTTTTCAGTAGAATGGCCGCCAACGCCGTTATAATGGTACGTTCTGCCTGCACCACCTGCAATGTAGCCGTTTTTATCAAGATTATGAAGTGCCTCAATAAATAATAAATCAAGCCCCATTTGTGCCATATTTTTAACTTCTGCATCCCCAGCATAATTTGCAAGTGTTGCACACATATATGTATCAACAAGCAGATATGCCGATGTAAACTCACCGATACCGTATTTTGCGCGGAATTTTATAAAATCAAGAATATATTTTTTATCGGTTGCAAGCGCTTCTTCATAAGTTAAGCCGAACTGCTTAAAATCTTCCTTATAAAACTGTGCGGCAAGATAACGTGCAACACGCATCATAAAAACGTGATTTTCGCTGCCGTACATACTTGTAAAATCGCGTTCTAAAAAGAATTGCTTTATAAGTGCCTTATTTTCATCATTTATTTTATCGTAAACCTCATAAATTGCGATTACAAGGCGCATTGCGGCAAAATCATTTTCACCGCGGACATCTCTGCCTTCGGGATGAGGTCTATCCATATATAACGCTGTATTTTTAATATATTTATTTGCCTCGTCAACGTTTTTATTTTCCATAAGATTACATACTGCAACGTCAGAAAACACGTCATAAACATCGGCAAACGGTTTTTCAAGAAAGCGTTTTCTTATTTCTTTACAAAGTTCACTATAATCTCTTTTCATAACAAATTCTCCTTTTTTCGCCATATTATAAGGTTTAACTTAAGAAAATTCAATAGTTTTTTTTGCTTTTTTATATGTAGAACTTGCTTAATGCTCCCAATACTTTCTATCAAGATTTCTGAAGCTTATTGCAAGGGCAATGTGCTTGGGCGTAATTTTATCTTCGCCCTTTAAATCAGCTACCGTTCTTGCAACTTTTAAAATTCGGTTATATCCGCGCGCTGACATATTGAGATTTTTAAATGCGCGGGAAAGTATGTTCTGGCAGGCTTCATCAAGAGGGCAGAATTTATTTATCATTTCGGACGTCATTTGTGCATTACAATGTATGCCCGTGCCTTCAAAGCGTTTTTCCTGAATTTCCCTTGCTTTTTGCACCCTTTGGCGGATATTTTCAGAAGATTCAGCAAGGCTATCACCTGAAAGTTCTTCATAAGAAACGGCATCAACCTCAACCTGAAGATCAATTCTATCCAAAAGCGGACCTGAAATTTTTGCAAGATACTTTTGTATCACACCCGGTGTGCAAGTGCAACGATTTATTTTTGAGCCATAATTTCCGCAAGGGCAAGGGTTCATGCTTGCAACAAGCATAAAATTAGCAGGATATTGTGCTGTTGTTTGAACACGCGATACGGTAATTTTGCCATCCTCCAACGGCTGGCGCAAAGCTTCAAGTGCATTGCGGTTATATTCAGGAAGTTCATCTAAAAACAAAACGCCGTTATGGGCAAGAGATACTTCGCCCGGCTTAGCTTTTTGCCCGCCACCTGAAAGCGCCGCCATTGATGCGGTATGGTGCGGTGCGCGAAAAGGACGCTTTGTAATGATACCGTGTTCGAGCACGCCCGATACAGAATGTATTTTTGTAACCTCCAGAGCCTCCTCAAAAGTGAGTTCGGGAAGTATCGAAGGCATAGCGCGTGCTATCATTGTTTTACCTGAACCGGGAGGACCTATTAAAAGCATATTATGTCCGCCTGCTGCTGCAATTTCCGAGGCAAGCTTAGCTGTTGACTGACCTTTAATATATTTAAAATCAGAAGAAAATTCTTTTTCTTTATCAGTTTTATCAAATACCTTATGTTCAACCATAGGTATTACAACGCCATCTCTGAAACGTGAAACCAAAGATTGAAGATTTTTAGGGGTATAAACCTCAATACCCTCTATATAGCTTGCTTCTTCACCATTTTCCCGCGAAATATAAAATTCGGTGGTGCCATCTTTAATAGCAGAAATCAACATAGGTGTAATGCCGCGCACACCTTTAATTTCGCCGCTTAATGAAAGCTCGCCTAAAAATGCCGCCTTACTCATTGTAACGGTTGGCATTTGATTTGTTGCCGCTAAAATGCCCACAGCAATAGGCAAATCATACACGGGACCTTCTTTTTTAGTATCGGCAGGGGCAAGGTTTACGGTGATTCTGCCCATAGGAAATATAAAGCCTGAGTTTTTTATCGCAGAACGGACGCGCTCTTTAGATTCCTTAACGGCAGTATCGGGCAGACCTACGATTTCAAAGGACGGAATGCCTTGCGAAACGTCGCACTCAACCATAACTGAAAAGCCTTCAATGCCATAAATACCTAAACTTTTGATTTTTGCTAACATTTTTTTATTTCCTTTTTTAATGATGTAAGCATATTATAACACAACGCGAACTAAAATGGAAGAAAATTGTTTTACTTTTGTGAATATTTGTGATAATATATATACTGAGTATTTATATAATTATATATACTATATGTTGGAGGTTATTTATGGAGGAAAAACAAATTTTAGAAGGTATTTCCCGCAAATTAAAAGGCAATTTCGGTGTTAGTGTAGAAAACGCATCAAAATTGCAACTTTATAAGGCTGTTTCAAGCCTTGCCCGCGACCAAATTATGGAGCAATGGATAGAAACCAACAACAAAATGGAAAAAAACAAAAGTAAGGTCGTATACTATCTTTCCCTTGAATTTTTAATGGGTAAGTTTTTAGGTGCAAACCTTATCGCTTTAGGTGAATATTCAAACTTTAAAAAGGCACTTAAAAAAATAAACGTTGATATTGAAGATTTAGAGGATATTGAGCAGGATGCAGGTCTTGGCAATGGTGGTTTAGGTCGCCTTGCCGCTTGTTTCTTAGATTCGCTTTCATCCCTTTCGCTTCCCGCAATCGGCTGTGGTATCCGTTATGATTACGGCTTATTCCGCCAGAAGATTGTTGACGGTATGCAAATTGAAATGCCCGACAACTGGCTTGTCGATGGCTGTGCATGGGAAATTCCACATAACGAGGAACAGTATGAAATCTGTTTTAACGGTAACGTTATTGAGTATTTTGACGAATCAGGTAAAATGTGGCACAGAACGGAAAATTGCAATAAAGTTCTTGCCGTACCTTACGATATTCCCATTTGCGGCGGCAAAAAGGGCATCGTAAATACCTTAAAAATATGGTCAGCGCGTTCGCCCGTATATTTTGATATGTCCTACTTTGGTCAGGGTGATTACATCCGCGCATCTCAGGAAAAAGAGCTTGCCGAAACAATCTCACGCGTACTTTACCCTAACGATTCGCACAACAACGGCAAAAGTTTGCGTTTAAAACAGCAATATTTCTTTACTTCTGCAACACTACAGTATATGCTTAGCCGCCACAAACGTTTAGGCTTGCCTGTTGAAAAGCTTAACGAATACGTTTCCGTACAAATCAATGATACCCATCCCGCCATCGGTATTGCCGAGCTTATGCGTCTTTTAGTTGATAATGAGGGCTTTGGCTGGGATGAAGCATGGGAAATCTGCCAAAAAGTTTTCTCATATACCAATCACACAATTATGTGGGAGGCTCTTGAAAAGTGGCCTGCATATTTAATGGAGAATCTTTTTCCGCGAATTTATCAGATTATCTGTGAAATTGACAGAAGATTCCGTGAAAAGGCATATCAGGTTTACCCATGGGATGATAACAAGGTAAACTCCATTGCACCTATGGCATATTCACAGATAAACATGGCTAATTTATGTTTATCATGCTGCCATAAAGTAAACGGTGTTGCAGGATTGCATACGGATATTTTAAGGAACAGTTTATTTAAGGACCATCAGCCATTAAACCCCAATCAGCTTATGAACGTTACAAACGGTGTAACACCAAGGCGTTGGCTTCTTCAGGCTAACCCGTTATTAAGCGAGTTTATCACAAAAACTCTTAAAACGGACGCATGGCCTACAGACATGGCGCTTGTTTCTGCCTTAGAGGAAAAGGCAAAAGATACTAAATTTACCGAAAAATTTATGGCAATTAAGCGCGAAAATAAAGTAAGATTGGCTAAATATATCAAAAAACACAATAATATTGACGTTGATCCTGATTCTATTTTTGATATTCAGGTTAAACGACTTCATGAATATAAACGCCAGATGCTTAACGTGTTGAAAATTTTATACTTGTATTTTGACATCAAGGAAAATCACAACGTTCACACACCGGTTACGTTTATTTTCGGTGCAAAGGCATCACCGGGATACGTGCGTGCAAAGCAGATCATCGCGCTTATCAATTCAGTTGCCGACCTTGTAAACAACGATGAAGAAGTGAATAAAACCATAAAGGTTGTGTTTATTGAAAACTATTCCGTTTCCAATGCACAGTTGCTTATGCCCGCCTGCGATATTTCTGAGCAGATTTCTATGGCAGGTAAGGAAGCATCAGGTACAGGAAATATGAAGTTTATGATGAACGGCGCCCTTACTTTAGGAACTTTAGACGGCGCAAACGTTGAAATGCACGATATTTTAGGCGATGATAACATCTTTATTTTCGGCTTGCGCGCAAACGAGACGGAGGCACTTTCAATCCCCGGTGTTTATAAGCCAATGGATTATTATAATCAGAACGCAATGTTAAGACGCGTTGTTGATTCTTTCCAGGATGGTACTTTAAAGGGTGATGTGCAAAGCATAAAGAATTATCTTTTAGATGGCGACGGTGGCGTGGCTGATCCATACTTATGCCTTGCTGATTTTGCTGCTTATATTGAAGCTTATGAAAAAATGGAAAACCTCTATCTTGACAAAACCGCTTGGAGTGAAAAGGCGGTAATAAATACTGCAAGGTCGCACTTCTTCTCAAGCGACCGAAGCATTGAGGAGTATAATAAAAACATATGGAAACTTTCCAAAGTGTAATATTTAATTCTCATGATGAGCAATTCCGCTGTCCTCAAGGCGCAATAGCTTTAGGAAACAGCGTAACGTTAAGAATTTTCGTTTCAAAGGCACTTTCCGCTTACGGTGTTACTGTGCGTTTATGGGTAAACGATGAGGAAAAACTCCTTGCGATGAGCCACACAAACACCTTTGACCACACGCCTTATGGTGATTTTTTAGAGGAATATTCCGTAAATGTTTCATGTGAAACATTGGGGCTTATGTGGTATCATTTTATCATTTATACACCTGCAAAACCCTTGTATTGTCTTAATAATCAGGAAATGCTTGGCGGCGTAGGTGAGATAAAAGAATATCACGATACCACAAAAAGTTTTCAGATAACCGTTATAAAAAACGACTATAAAACACCTGATTGGGCAAAGGGCGCAATAATGTATCAGGTTTTCCCTGACCGTTTTAATAAAAAGGACAGTTCAGGCGATTTAACCGGAAAATTCTTTCACGAAAATTGGCAGGACGAGCCTTTATATAAAATTGATGAAAAGTTAGGATATTATCCTGCAAACGACTTTTTCGGTGGAAATTTTAAAGGCATCGAGGAGAAACTTGATTATCTTAAAAGTCTTAACGTTGATGTTTTATATTTGAATCCCGTTTTTAAATCATATTCAAATCACCGCTATGATACCGGTGATTATGAAACTTTTGATCCTGTTTTAGGTACGGAAGCTGATTTTCTTTCACTTTGCAAAAAGGCAAAAGAAAAGGGCATACGTATTGTATTGGATGGTGTATTTTCGCATACCGGTAGCGACAGCCGTTATTTTAACCGTGAAAATACTTATCCTGAAATTGGCGCGTATCAATCGAAAAACTCGCCTTATTATGATTGGTATGATTTTGAAAAATTCCCTGATAAATATGATTGCTGGTGGGGTGTATGGTCGCTACCTTGCGTAAAAGAAATGACGCCTTCATACGTAAATTATATTTTGACAAGCGAAAACAGTATTGTTAAACGATATATTAAGGCAGGTATTGCAGGCTGGAGGCTTGACGTTGCCGACGAATTGCCTGACGAATTTTTAAAAATCTTACGTGAAGAAGTTAAAAAAACGGACGAAAACGCACTTATATTAGGCGAAGTTTGGGAAGATGCCAGCAATAAAGTAAGTTATAATACCCAGCGTGAATTTTTATGGGGCGAAGAACTTGATTCAGTTATGAATTACCCCCTTAAAGATGCGGTTGTTGATTATCTTACCGACAAAATTTCAGGCAAAGATTTTTGCAATAAGATTCTTTCTTTAAGAGAAAATTATCCCGAAGAAGCTTTTTATTGCCTGATGAATTTTCTTTCAACCCACGATAGCGAAAGAATTTTAACAAGGCTTATTACCTCAGCTGAAAACATGACGAGAGAAGAACAAGCACTATATCAGCCGGAAGAAAATCAACTTATTATTGCAAAGGCACTTTCAAAACTTGCCGCACTTATAATTTTTGCGTTACCGGGTATGCCTTCAATTTATTATGGCGATGAAGCAGGCTTACAAGGTTTAAAGGATCCGTTTAACAGAAAAACCTATCCGTGGGGCAATGAAGATTCCGAGCTTTTAAATTGGTATAAAACCGTTACTTCCATGCGTGATGAAGTTTTTAAATTTGGTAAATTATATCTTGATGTTGCAGGAAGTTTACTTAGCATCCGCAGAAACCATAACGGTAAATGGCGCTACGTTTTAATCAATCCTACTGACGATACCGTTGAAACGCTTTTAGATATTTCATATTTCAGAAATACGCCTGAAGTTATCTGTGATACGGGTTATGGTATGCAGTTTCAGGAAAGAGAAAACGGATATTATCTTTTATTACCGCCACGAAGTGCTGTGGTTTTTAAATAAATTAAATAATGTTTCACGTGAAACAATAAAATAAAAAGGAGAAATTATTATGGCAAACGAAATTATTAAAGGTATGGGTTTTCATCATATCGGACTTAAAGCAAAGGATTTTGAAAAATCCTGCGCTTTTTACAAAGCTTTAGGCTTAAAAGAGGTTGTTGGCTGGTCAGACCCCATGAAAACAATTAAAATGTTTGAT
>JAZOMK010000148.1:0-20384 GCA_045653985.1 Clostridia bacterium
ACGCTTCATAGATGAAAACACTATATGCCTTGCGTGTCCGCCAAATATTGAATTGGAGGACAAAATAATGTCAGAAAATAAAAATGTTATTGTTGAAGCAACTGCTAAAACCCCTATTGAAGAACCCCAAAAGCTAACAATTAACTATATGTTGGAACAGATTGAAAAAATCCAAAATCAAACAGATCACATAGGCATGGCATTAGCCGCATTAGGAAATATGGTTCCCAAAACAAACAGTACAACTCCCGATGTGGCTGGAGCTGAACAGGCAGAAGCAATTGCCGAGGTTGTAGAAAGTCGTGAAGCAACAAATCAAAAATTAATCGCTCTTTATGGAAAAATGTATGACGACCTCACATCAAAGCAAACTTCTTTAAAAGAGATGGCTATGAAAGCATTAGAAAGAGCCGCTGATGATGAAGGAAAAATCGCTGCTATTTCAGATGTGTTGAATACCATTAGCCATTTAGGTTAATAAAAAACTTGCCGTAGTACCCTCTACGGCAAGTTTTTTTGTGTTTAGTGTGCCAAATTGTTGATTTCGTTTTTAGGTGCTTTTTCAAGCAGTTCTGCAAACTGTTCTTTTGTTAAGGGGGGGACAGAGGGACGGTCCTCTTGTCCCCCGTAATTACTTTATAAGCATATCGTAAAGAGTAGGTATGGTTATCTGATGATCACCGTTAAAATGCCAGCCTTTTCCGCCTTGGCTTGTTGGGCGGTTTACAATGTTTTTGCGCGGTCTGTAATAGTAGTTTGGATCTTCATAACCGATTTTACAGCGGTAATTGCCTAAATTTATAAGGTCAAAGTTAGCAGTTGTAATCTTAAAGGTGGGATAACCCAAGTTTCTTGCAATGGAAAGGGCTTTTAAGAAAACTTCAGCACCGATAACGGCTGAACCAAAGTTAAGGAAAACACCACCATCAAGCTGTGCAACGGATGCACACATCTTTTTAAAATCAATACCTGAGCATTTACCGATAATTGCCATATCGCATGTAGGATGCTGGTGGATAATATCAGTACCAAGCGCAATATGATATGAGCAGGGAACGTTGTTTACGTAGCATTGATATAAAATGCAATCTTCGCGATAGGGGAATTTTTCAGGATTGTCAAAAATATACTTGCCCAAGGATTCGCCATAGCCTAAATTCTGTTCAGCACCAAGCTTTAATGCTTCGTTCATCCATGCGCCGGTTTGCTCCCACATACCAAATGAGCCGTCCTCAATGGCGGTAGGCACGTCCTCGCTTGTGCCACCAAGATATGCAAGCTCAAAATCGTGGATACTTCCCGCACCGTTTGATGCAACGTGAGTGATTATGCCCTTTTTGATAAGCTGGATAATATAGCGCGAAAGTCTGTTTTTAATAACGTGGGCGCCCATTGACCATATAACGGGACGGCCGTTTTTGCGTGCTTCCTTAATTCTTTCAATAAGCTCGTCAAAGCCTTCTTCAAAAAATTCATCATGGGGTGTAATTGAGGGTGTCATAAGGTTATCAATAGTAACAAGGTTTGTGCGGATATTTGCATCATATGTAGTAATATCACTTAAATCAAGGGTAAGACTTCTGCCTTCACCGATAAAACGTTTATCCATTTTTAATCCTCCATAAAATCAGCTAAAGTGGCAGGGAATTGGTCGATAAGAACGTGCGCCCCCGCATTGGTAAGACGGTTGATTTTTGCTTCATCCCAGCCTGAAAGTAAACTTTCGTTGGCACAAATGCCGATGGTAAGTGCGCCTGCTTCTTTACCTAAACGGATTTCAACAGGACCATCGCCCACAACCATAAGTTCGTTGCCTTTGTGATTCTTCATTAAATCTTTAATTGTGGCTTCTTTTGAACAATCTTCCGAAAATGGCTTTGCGCCGTCGATTGAATCAAAATATTTTGCAACGCCTAAAACTTCGGCTTCCTTTTTAACGTCGGCATCATCAGTACCGCTGGCAGTATAAAGCTTAATGCCCTTTGCCTTTAATGCTTTTAAGAAATCCTCAGCACCCTTGATTAAATATTCATCACGATGCCCGTTTAATGCAAGCTCGCGTTTTTTCATTACGCTTTCCATTAAGCGGCGGTTATATTCAGCCTTATATTCCCAGATATCAAGGGGAGTATCGCCCTGCAATGCTACTTGCTCGGCAAGCCATTTCATTTGTAAAATGGTTTGTATGCCCGTTGACGCATCAATAAAATTCTTTACTTTTTCTTTAACGTTTTCCGTTTTTGAAAGATATTCTTCCATCATTGGCGCCATAACGTTTTCCCAACCACAACGAAGGGTGGAAATTGTACCGTCAAAATCAAAAATTACTGCACTTATTTTGTGTTTTTCAAAATTTTCTAAAAGTTTCATTTATAAAAATCCTTTCATAAAGTAATTTTCAAGTACCATCTGGGCGGGCGAAGATGCGCGGTCGCCTATCGCTGTGCCTTCAATAATAATTTTGTTTGTTAAACGTGAAAGCGTGTGCACGCTTAAAATCTTTTCAATTTCAGGTTTTAAAAAGTATAATGCTTTTTTTAATTCTCCGCCTAAAATAATGCGCTCAGGCTCAAATAAATTAACAAAGGTAACAAGGGCGTGCCCTAACATAATGCCTTGATTTTTAAGGGCGTCGATGGAATGTTTTTCACCGCTGTATGCACAAGCGCAAACATCCTCATAACTTTTTTTGCCGGCATTTTTCATAACAGCCTGAACTGATGTATATAAACTTGCGCAGCCGATGTTTCCGCATGAACATCTTTCGCCCTTTACGTTAAGTGAAACGTGGCCGATTTCGCAACCTAACCCATTTGCGCCTTTAAAAAGAATGCCGTCTTTTATAAGTGCGCCACCTAAACCGTGGTCAGCAAGAAGATATAAAAAGTTATCTTTATTAGTTATGTTTTTTTCGTTTAACGCAAGGGCATTGGTGTCTTTTTCTAAAAATACGGGAAGATTAAGCCGACTTTTTACCGCATCAACAATATTATAATTTTTAAAATGCTCAAGGCTTGGCGGATCAAGTATTGTGCCTGACGTAATATCAATAGGTCCGGGGGACGATATTCCCACACCTAAAACGGATTTATTAAAGCTTTTAAAAACATCAATAATGGCATCAATGGTTTTGTCAGCATTTTCCTGAAATTTTAAAAACTGCTTTTCTATAATGTTGCCTGAAAAATCACAAAGGCTTAATGAACAACCATCCCGCGTAATATCAATGCCGTAAGCATAAAAAACGCTGTTGTTGATGTTAAGTAGGGTAGGATGTCGCCCTGAAGTTGATTTAACCGCTTCACCCTCAATAATAAGCTTTTCTTCTAAAAGCTTATCAACAATAATCGTTACAGCCGCGCGTGTAAGACCTGTTAAACGTGCGATTTCTGCGCGGGATACGGGATTTTTTCGGATAAGCCTTAAAACGTGGCTTCGGTTTTGCTCCTTCATTAAAAGTGAGTTGTTTGCTTTACTCATTTTCTGCTACACTCATAAATAAATTGATAATTTCGTCCTTTGATGCGCTACCTGTTGTATTGACTTTTTTAACGCAGATTGCTGATGCAAGGTTGCCCAATGCACCTGCCTCAGTTTCAGTTGCTTTTGCGCCTAAGGCAAGGGCGAAGGCAGAAAGATAACAATCGCCTGCGCCACAAGTATCAATGGGAGGCTCAACTTTAATACCGCTTGATTTTATTACCTTGCCGTTTTTATAAATCTCAACGCCTTTTGCGCCTAAAGTCATGCAGACATTAGAGTTCGTTTTTTCGCTGAAAGCCTTTAAAAGTTCAAAATTGTTTGTGCCTTCAATAAGAGATTCACTTTCAACATTAAGGGCGCGTGCACACTCGATTTCGTTAGGCTTTAAAAATGCGTTTCTGAATAGTGCGATTCTTGAACGGCTGTCAACAACGGTAAGAATATTTTTTGCAAGTTCATTGATTTCTTCGCGGACCTTTTCGGTAACACACCCAAAATCGAACTGATCACTTATACATAAAACGTCAGCATCTTTAACCGCTTCACGTAAGTTCTTAATTAAAATATCCTCGGTGCTTTCGTCGATTTTATTAAAACTTTCAAAGTCAATGCGGGGGTCTTCGACTTCAAAACCTAAGTATCCTCTGCGCATGGGTTTACAATAAGCATTGGTAATTCTATCCTTGACCTCAATTATGTACTTTGTATCAATGCCTCTTTCACTAAAGCATTTTTTTAAGCACATACCGCGCCAATCATCACCAATAACACCGATGGCAGAAACGTTTTTTGATAAGGTTGCCATGTTATTTAAGGCATTGCCACCTGCACCGGGCGCCATTCTTTCCTCCGTTACGGGCAAGGGAAAGTGGGGCGTCTCACGTGATAAAACGCTTTTTGTCATATCGCACGACCAATAAACGTCAAGGCACATATCGCCCAATAAAACCGCTTTTACGTTTTTAATATTATCTAAAATCTCATAAAGTCTTTTTTCAGTAAGTCCGTTAAAAATCTTCAAAAAAACCACTCCTTTTGTATTATTATATATGAGCACAAAGAGTTTGTCAATTCATTTAACAAATTAAAACTAAAAATACTTGAAACTATTTTGTTCTTGCCTATATGCCACAATATGAAAGTTGCTTTTTACATCGCATAATTGAAATTACTGATGAAGGCTATATTCTTAAAGGCGATAACAATATTGCACCTGATGATGGCGTATTTAAGGAAGAAAACATTATCGGGGTGCTTGTGCAATAAAAGAAGAAATTAAATAGAAAAAACAAAACAGCGACAGATTTTTCTGTCGCTGTTTTAGTTTTAATAAAGTTTAACGCCTGTATCTTCTAATACTTTGTCGAGGAAAAGTTTTTGTAATTTTTCAGCTAATGCTCTGTCTTTACCGCCAACGGGAGTACCGTCAATATCAAAAACATAAACAATGTTTTTTGTGGTGGAGCAAAGGATGATTTCATCAGCATTCATAAGTTCATCAAGAGTAATGATTTTATTTACAACGGGTACTGCGTTTTCTTCGCAAACCTCAGTTAATATTGCACGTGTGATGCCGGGAAGAATCAAGGCGTCAAGAGGAGGCATATAAACTGTGCCGTCCTTAATCATTAAAATACTGCTGTGTGCGGCTTCTGTAATGCGGTCGCCTCTGTGCATTAAAGCCTCAGTTTTGCCGTTTGCAGTTGCCTTTTGTGCGGCAAAAACGTTGGGCATAAGGTTTGTTGTTTTAATGTTGCAGTATTGAAAACGTAAATCATCAATCTTCATCAAAGATGCTTTTTTATCAATGGGTGGTACGCTTGTAGGTGCGGCATACATTAAAAGATTAGGTTGTGCGTCCTTTGGATATTCGTGTTTTCTTGGTGCTGTGCCACGTGTAACCTGAAGATAAAGCATTACCTGCCCCATATCAGCCATGTTTAAAAGCTTTTCGATTTCTGCCTTTAAAGCATCACGATCCATTGTAAATTCAATGTCGGTTAATTTACAACTGTTATAAAGACGGTCAAGGTGCTTATCAAGGGCGAAACATTTTCTGTCAAGTACAAGAACTGCATCATAAACTGCATCACCGTAGAAAATGGATCTGTCCCCAAATGGAATTGTTAATTCGTCATAATTGCCAAAAGTACCGTTAAAATAAGCAATAGTAGCCATGAAAATACTCCTTAAACATTTTAGTATAGTAATTATATCACCTTTAAATACTTTGTGCAAGGAAAACATTTGACAAATGTGGCTTTTTTAAAGTATAATACCTGTATTATGTAGGATAAAAGGAGGTTTTTTATATGAAAACTGATCTTGTAAAAGATATATACGCTTCTATGGAAGCTAAACACGTAACCATTGCAGGTTGGGTGCGTACCATAAGGGCAAGTAAGGACTTTGGCTTTATTGAGCTTAACGATGGTACAACACAGAAAAATATCCAGATTGTTTTCGACCGTAAATTAGACAATTTTGATGCTGTTGAAAAGCAGAACGTTTCAGCTTGTCTTATCATTGAGGGCGACGTTGTTCTTACACCTGATGCACGTCAGCCATTGGAAATTCACGCAACAAACATTGATATTCACGGCACAAGTGAACCTGATTTCCCCATTCAAAAGAAAAAACATTCTTTTGAATATTTAAGAACAGTTGCACACCTTCGCCCAAGAACAAACACCTTTACCGCTGTTTTCCGCGTGCGTTCCGTTTTAACTTTTGCTATTCACAAATTCTTGCAGGATAACGGCTTTGTATACGTTGCAACACCTTGCGTAACAGCAAGCGATTGCGAAGGCGCAGGCGAAGTTTTCCGCATTTCTACAATGGATGTTGATAATCCGCCCCGCACTGAAGAAGGCGCAGTTGACTGGTCAAAGGATTTCTTTGGTAAGCAGGCATTTATGACTGTTTCAGGTCAGCTTAACGTTGAACCTTTCTGCTGGGGCTTTAGAAAAGTTTATACATTTGGCCCTTGCTTCCGTGCTGAAAACAGCAACACTCCCCGCCATGCCGCTGAGTTCTGGCAGGTTGAGCCTGAAATGGCATTTGCTGATCTTAACGACCTTATGGATACCATTGAAGCACTTTCAAAATACGTTATCAAGTATGTTCTTGAAAACTGCCCCGATGAATTAAACTTCTTTGATAAGTTTATGGAAAAAGGTCTTATTGAAAAACTTAACCGCACCGTTGAAAGCGACTTTGCACGCATTACTTATCGTGAAGCATTAAAGATTCTTAACGAATCAGGCGAAAAATTCGATATTCCTGCTGAATGGGGCACAGGCATCCAGACCGAGCATGAAAAATATCTTGCTGACGTTGTTTTCAAACGTCCCGTTTTCGTTACTGATTATCCCAAAGAGTGCAAAAGCTTCTATATGCGCCTGAACGATGATAACGAAACCGTTGCCGCAACCGACCTGCTTTTCCCCGGCTTAGGCGAAATCGTTGGTTCATCACAGCGTGAAGAACGTTATGACGTTTTAATGCAGCGTATTGATGAGTTAGGTCTTAACCCTGAAGATTATTCATGGTATATGGATCTTCGTAAGTACGGCTCATGCCAGCATTCAGGCTTTGGTATGGGTGTTGAACGTATGATGCGCTACATTACCGGCATGGAAAACATCAGAGACGTTATTCCTTATCCTCGTACGCCTAACTCCGCTGAGTTCTAATGCAAAACGCGAAAATTCCGCACAAACATACCCCGTTCGGCATGAACGGGGTATTTCCTTTGTTATGGGTGGGATAAAAACTCCGTCATTTACCATTAATGTAAACTTCCTCGTTTTCACCCACCCATGCCTTGGCTTGTGCGTTTTTTCGCGTTTTGCAGTTTACGAACAGATCGAAAGTTTAACTTTGCAAAAGAAAATTCCGCACAAACATACCCCGTTAGATTTGAACGGGGTATTTCCTTTTTATTTTACAATTACCAACTGCTGGCCGGGGTAGATGGTATAATCGCTTTCAATGTAGTTATACATCATAATATCTTCAACGGTAATACCGTTTGCTTGGGCAATTTTAAACAGCGTATCGCCGGGGCGGACAACGTAAATGGTGGCATTTTCAGGCGGGATGGGAATAGTTATAATTGAACCGATAGGAATGTTTCTTACATCGGTTATCTGCGGGTTGATGGCAAGGATGTTGCCTGTTGTTGTGCTGTACTCTTTGGCAAGCAGATAAACCGTATCGCCCCGTCTTACCTTGTGGCGCTTATAAGTCATATTATTTGAAATTTGTTCAGATTCAACAGCTGCTTCGGCATCTACGGCAACGTCATTACAACCGCATTGTTTTTTTACAAGTTCGGCAATCTGATAAAATTCCTCCGTTACGGGAATTTCGATTACCTGCCCAACATCAATAACGTGAGGATTTTCAAGATTATTTAACTCAATAAGCGTGCTGAGCGGTACGTTGAATTTTAGTGCGATGGAAAACAAAGTATCGCCTTTTTCAACTATGTAATCAAACTTGCGTGTCAACATAATAAAAAACCTCCTTTTTTATTACTTTATGCAAAAAGGATGGTAAATGTTACTTAAATCGGCTTGCCATTTTCTTTTTTTAAGAGTATAATATATAAAAACTATATTAAGGAGATATATATAAATGGCAGAAAACGTATTGGATACCCTCAAAGCGCGTGGCTTTGTAAAACAAATTACCTTTGAGGAGGATTTATATAAACTTTTAGGTAGTGAAAGCGTACCTTTCTACGTAGGCTTTGATCCTACTGCTGATAGCCTTCACGTAGGCCACTTCCTTGTACTTATGGCAATGGCACATATGCAGAGGGCAGGTCATAAGCCTATCTGCCTTATCGGTGGTGGTACAGCATTTGTTGGCGACCCCAGTGGCAGAAGTGATATGCGTTCAATGATGACAAAGGAAACAATCCGCCATAACGTTGAATGTTTTAAAAAGCAGATTTCAAAGTTCATTGATTTTACTGATGATAAGGCAATCATGGTTGATAACGGTGATTGGCTTTTAAACCTTAACTTTGTTGAATTTATGCGCGATATCGGTGTATACTTCTCGGTAAACCGTATGATTACCTTTGAATGTTTCAAAAAACGTATGGAAAAGGGCCTTACCTTCCTTGAGTTCAGCTATATGCTTATGCAGAGCTATGACTTCTTAATGCTTTATCAGAAGTACGGCTGTAAGCTTGAGCTTGGTGGTGATGACCAGTGGGCAAATATGCTTGGCGGTGCTGACCTTATAAGAAGAAAAGAGCAGGAAGATGCTTTTGCAATGACCTTCACTCTTTTAACAAAATCAGACGGCACAAAAATGGGCAAAACTGCAGGCGGTGCAGTATGGCTTTCAGCTGAAAAAACTTCACCTTACGATTTCTATCAGTATTGGCGTAACGTTGATGATGCTGATGTTGAAAAGTGCCTTAAACTTCTCACTTTCATGCCTTTAAATGAAATTGAAGAGCTTTGCCAATATAAGGATGAAAGAATCAACCTTGCAAAGGAACGCCTTGCTTTTGAAGTTACAAAAATCGTACATTCAGAAGAAGATGCAATGAAGGCACAGGCTGCTGCAAAGGCTGCATTTGGCGGCAACAGCGATGATATGATTGCTATGGAATTAACACGTGAGCAGGTATCTGTACGTGTTAGTGAGCTTTTAATTACTGCAGGCATCACAAAGAGTATGGGTGAGGGCAGACGTCTTATTGAAGGCGGTGCAGTTTCCGTTGACGAAGTAAAAATTACTGACGTAAATGCAACCATTCCCGAAGAAATTATCTCAAAGGGTGAATTTATCCTTCATAAGGGCAAAAAGGTTCACCAGAAAATTCAGGTAAAATAATGTATAAAACTATATCGCAAAAGGGCGAATTTGAACAGGTGATAAACAAGTCAACGTTTATCGCCTGTGCTTTTCATATAGAAAGTGAAGAAGAAGCCCAGGAATATATTTTAAAAGAAAAGAAAAAATATCCCGATGCGCGCCATTGTTGTTGGGCATACGTTTTAGGCGATAAAAAGGACGTTATGCGCTATGCTGATGATGGCGAACCGCAGGGTACGGCAGGGCAACCTATCCTGCAGGTGCTTCAAAAAAAGGATATTACAAACGTACTTGTAACGGTTACGCGCTACTTTGGCGGTATCTTGTTAGGTGCAGGCGGTCTGACGCGGGCATATTCATCATCTGCCGCAGGTGCTGTAGATAATACGGGCGTTAAAATAATGATAATGTCAAAAAGAACCTGCGCATCTGTTGATTATACAACCTTTTCGCGTATTGAAAAATCATTAAGAGCAAGCGATTATATTTTAATTGAAAATATTGAGTATCTTGATAAAGTAAATCTCTACCTTACTGTTAAGGAAGAGGATTTTCAAAAACTTTCCGATTATTTCGTGCAGGTAACAAACGGCAAAGAGGAAGTTATTGAACTTGAAAAACTTTATCTTCCATGGGAAGAATGAGAGGTAATTTTTAATGCGTGCAGTTGATATGACAAAGGGGAATATTGCAAAACAACTTTTGCTTTTTGCTGTTCCTATTTTGCTCACTAATCTTTTGCAAAACTTATATAACGCGGCTGACTCCTTTATTGTAGGCAGATTTTGTAATGGTATAGGTCTGGCGGCAGTAGGCACAACAGAAGCAATCTGCAACTGCCTTATAGGCTTATTCTTAGGTGTTGGCGCAGGTATAAGCGTTGTGGTATCACGCGCTTATGGTGCGGGCGATATTAAAAACGTGCATCGCGCAGTACATAATGGTATAGCATTAAGTATTGTATGCGGTATAGCCGTTTCCCTTTTAGGCGTTATTTTTGCACCACAGTTATTATCTTTAATTCAGGTTGATGATGTTGAGGTTTTTGAGCAAGCAGTTTTATATCTTCGTATATATTTTGCAGGCGCAATATTCTCTGTTGTATATAACATAGGCGCAGGTATTTTGCGCGCGGTAGGCGATTCTAAGCATCCGCTGATATTCCTTTGTATTTCGGCAGTAACAAACGTTGCACTTAACTTTTTGTTTATTGCAATTTTTGATTGGGGCGTTGCAGGCGCGGCAATAGCAACCGTAATAAGCCAGTTTATTTCAACTGCACTGGTTTTGATTACACTTATAAGAAGTGATGGCGCCCATAAACTATTTGTAAAAGAAATTGGTTTTCATAAGCCTTCACTTATGACTTCTCTTAAAATCGGTGTGCCTACAGGGTTGCAATCAATGGTTATTTCCCTTTCAAATGTTATCATTCAGGCATTTGTAAACTCTTATGGCCCTGCTGCGATGGCAGGCTCGTCAGCGGCAACAAAGGTAGATAATTTTACGTTGCTGATTTCGCAAAGTTTATCTCTTGCACTTATGACTTTTGTTGGGCAGAATATAGGCGCAAAAAACGTAAAGCGCGCAAAGCAGGGATTGTTAGTTTCCGTTTTCCTTTCAATGGGGCTGATGTTTATTTTAGGTATTATAGCGGTAACTTTTAAGGAAGAAGTCGTTTCGGTATTTGTTGATAAAAATGATGCCAATGCGTCTGAAATTATATACTTTGGCGCAATGAAGGTGATGTTTGTTTCTGCACCTTATTTTATAGTAGGTATAAATGATAACTTATCTTCGTTCCTGCGTGCTACGGGCAAGGCTATAGTGCCTATGGTAACTTACATGACTATTATGTGCGGTTTCAGAATTTTATGGATATTCTTTATAAGATTCTGGGTTCCGTTTATTGATGCTGAATCTCTGGCAAGTGTGTTTGTAGTTTATCCCATAACATTTATAATAACGGCAATAACGTTATTGAGCTATTATTTTATGGGTGGCTGGAAAAAGAATTTAATAAAAAATGATGAAAACTAAAAAGTTTTCATCATTTTTTTACTATATATTCAGTTTGCTGAATGACGTACAAGTTGTACCCGAAAAAATGAAATGATCAATAAATCTTATATTCAGATTCTCAAAGGTACTTTTTATCACAAGGGTGGTATTTATATCTGCTGCTGAAAATTGCAGAGAACCGCTTAAATGATTGTGCGCCAATATTATAGAAGAGGCGTTTGATTTAAGCACTTCGTAAACAAGGGATTGAAGATTCAATGAAGCACTTGATGGTGTACCTTCCACGTGTCTTATGGCACGCAAGAGATTTAAGTGGGTATCAAGGCATAAAATATAGAAAACCTCATTTGTTTCAGTAGTGAATTTAGGAATCATATATTCCTTGACTGCATGAGTGGTTTTAAGCGAAATGCGTGCCTTGTATTTACTTTCATTATATGCCGGAATTACGGCAGGAAAAAGCTTTAAAAGGGTTGCACCATTTTTGGTAATGTATGGGACGGTTATTAAATCATCAACGCTTGCATCAAAAACGTTTGCAAGAGAACCGAATTTATCAATAAGGTTATGTGCTATCGGGTTAACGTCCCTTACCGGAATAACGTACGTTAATATAAGCTCAAGAATCTGATGCTCAGATTTTCCCTTTAAGCCAACTTCTAAAAAGCTGTCGCGTATGCGTTCACGGTGTCCATCGTGGATTCCCATTGGTGTACTCCTATGTATAATATGATTGTTAATTCTACTTTTGATAGTATAACATAAAACAGAATCTTTATCAACAAAAACTATACTTATTTTAATTTTTATGTTATACTTAAAATAAAGGAGATGTTTTTATGAAAACGAAACAGAAGTTCTGGCTTGCCCTTACTGTGTTCAGCCTTATGGGGCAGATTGCCTGGGTAGTTGAGAATATGTATTTCAACGTGTTTATATATAAAATGTTTAATGCTTCAGCGGCAGATATATCAAACATGGTTTCAGCATCAGCCGTAACAGCAACGCTTACAACTGTGTTTATGGGTGCGCTTTCAGATAAAATAGGCAAAAGAAAGCTGTTTATTTGCTTAGGTTATATTTTGTGGGGCATATCAATATTCAGCTTTGTGTTGTTGACGCTTGGTAAAACTTTTGGTATGACGGTAGCGGCGATGTCGGTAGGTATAAGCCTCACTATAATACTTGATTGTGTTATGACGTTTTTCGGTTCAACTGCCAATGATGCTGCCTTTAATGCATGGCTTACTGATTCAACTGATTCTTCCAACCGCGGTGCAGCCGAGGGGATAAACGCAATGATGCCCCTTGTAAGCATACTTGTTGTGTTTGGTGGGTTTATGTTTTTTAATCTTGATGATCCATCAAGTTGGTCGGTTATCTTTACCGTTATTGGCACACTTGTTACATTGATAGGTATTTTAGGTTTCTTTATAATAAAAGAACCTGATGTTAAGCCGGTAAAAGATTCATACTTAGGTGGAATTTTATATGGCTTTAAACCATCAACGGTAAAAAATAACGTAACGTTATATCTGACGCTTCTGGCTTTCGTTATTTTTAATATTTCCATACAGATTTTTATGCCGTATCTTATTATTTATTATGAAAAATCATTGCAGATGGCTGATTATGTTTTAATAATGGCACCTGCCATAATTATTGCGGCAATAGTTACGGCATTTTGGGGCAAGGTGTATGACAAAAAAGGCTTTAATTTTTCAGGCATTATCGCAATTATTGCGCTAATTGCAGGATATATCGTGCTTTACTTTACAAAAACAACCATTCCCGTATTTATCGGTTCGCTTTTAATGATGAGCGGATATTTGGCAGGTATGGCGGTTTTCGGTGCAAAAATAAGGGATAACACCCCTGTAGGTAAATCGGGCAGACTTCAGGGCATACGCATTTTTTCACAAGTGCTTATACCCGGTGTTGTCGGACCTTTTATTGGTAAAAAGGTGCTTGAAAATGCTGAAACAATAATAAATAACGATGGCACAATTTCTTTTGTACCAAACGCAAATATATTTCTTGCGGCGTTAATTGCAATAGTATTAGTGTTTCCGTTATTTATTAAAAATAAAAAATAGGAGGAAATTTTATGTATAAAAGAATTTTATTGGCGCTTGACCTTGAAGGTGTAAACAATGTAGTAGGTGAACCATATGCAGGAATTACTAAAGGTTCGGCAGGCTGGTGCATAGCAAAAGAGCAGGCTGTGCTTGAAATAAACGCGGCGGCAGAGGCGTTGTTTGATGCCGGGGCAGAAAAAGTAAGCTTATGGGATAATCACGGCGGCACTAAAAACGTTGAACCTGAAAAATTGGATAAGCGCATTGAACTTATAGAAATCGATCCAACAAAGCCAAGAATGTATTTTGCAAAGGATAATTTTGATTGCATCTGTTTCTTTGGCTATCACGCAATGGAAGGAACACTTGGCGGCGTGCTTGCACATACTATGAGCAGCGCAAGCATACAGTATTATAAATTAAACGGCAAGTATATTGGTGAGGTTGATATGGACGCATACATTGCCGCTTCTTACAAAATGCCGTCAGTATTTTTCTGCGCAGGTGATATTGCTTGCAAGCAGGCACAACGTGCAGTTGATGGCATTATAACTGTTGAAACCAAAACTGAGCTTGAACGCAATAAAGCTATTTTCCGTAATAATGATGAACTGTTTTCAGATATTAAGAAAAAAATCGTTGAAGCAGTTTCCAAAGAAAAAGAGCCTGTAAAATTAGTTGTTCCGTGTTCTTTTGAGAAATCCTATAAGCGTATGGAGGATGCGGCTAAATATTTAGCGCGAGTACAGTCAAGCGGCATTGATGCAATGCACCCCGATGATGATATTCTTATAAAAGATGCCCATACGGTTGTTTCCGTAGTAAACTCAATAGATGAATTTATAAAGTGCATATAATTAGGAGAAACTTTTATGAAAATAGTTATTTTAGATGCTGATACCGTTACAAGCGGAGACGTAACTTTAGATAGATTTTCCGACTTTGGCGACCTTACAATTTACGGCTTGACCGATAAAACTGAGGTTAAAGAGCGTATTAAGGATGCCGATATCGTTATAACAAATAAAAATCAGTTAAATGCAGAAAATTTAGCGGGCTCAAAGGTAAAATATATCGGCTTGTTTGCGACGGGCTATAATAATATTGACACCGTATATGCAAAAGCAAATAATATTACTGTTTGCAATGCGCCCGGCTATTCAACCGAGGCCGTTGCCCAACACACAATAGCTTTTATCCTTGCTATTTTAGATAGGGTAGGCGAATATAACGAAACCGTTAAAAATGGTGATTGGATTAAAAGCCGAACCTTCTCATACTTCCCTTTGCCGTTAAGCGAGCTTTCGCATAAAACAATAGGTATCGTTGGCTATGGCTCAATCGGCAGGCGTGTTGGCGATATTGCAAAAGCATTTAATATGAAGGTGCTTGTTACTAACAGAAGTAAGGTTAATGATGATACCGTTACCCAAGTACCCTTTGATGAGCTTTTGAAAAATTCTGATATCGTAACCCTCCATTGTCCGTTAAATAAGGATTCTGAAAATATAATGAATGAAGATTCCTTCAATAAAATGAAGGATGGCGCAATTTTCATAAATACTGCACGTGGTGGCATGGTTGATGAATCTGCATTGCGTAAAGCATTGGAAAGTGGTAAACTTTTAGGCGCAGGTATTGACGTTTTAAGGCAAGAGCCTATGGATAAAGATTGCCCCTTATATAACGCGCCCAACTGCTATATAACTCCCCACATTGCATGGGCAGGTAAGGAAACAAGGTTAAGGCTTTTAGATATAGTTTATGATAATATCAAAGCATTTTTAAATGGAAATCCACAAAATACGGTAATGTAAATAAAAAGGCTATCTCGCGGGAGATAGCCTTTAATTTATTCATTATATAATCTTAAAATAAAGTACAATGCCCAATCCTGGTCGTTGGCAAAGGGATCGTAAAAACCGGTGCGCTTGCCATTTACGCTTAAAGGATAAACGCAGGCGCAGGATGCACTACCATCAGGATAGAAGGTTGAAAGTGAACCGCGCATGGAATTTTCTGCTTTATGGCGATATGCTTTATCGCCCGTTAATTTAAAATGGCGGTTATATGCTACACCGTTAAGTGAACTCCAATAATGGGGGAAGGTATCACCGTATTGGCGACGTTTGCCAAACCAGAAACCGTCCCAATGGCGGATAGCAACTTCGTAAAGATGATGGTCAGGCTGGATGCCTGCAAAAAGTTCCAATGCGCCCATCTGTATTTTGGATGCTTCAAGATATTTTTTATCTTTGGTAATGTCATACATTTGCAAAAGCAAATCAGTTGCAGGGAAAGCTATTGATTGCTCATACTTAACTTCGTGGGCGGGGTAGTTAAGCTCGTTTTTCATAATGTATGCGCAATGGTCTGTAAAATAATTAAATATAAGATTCTTTTCTTCAATTAAATTTTCTTTTTCAAGGAATTTGAGCAATTCTGTTACGGGGATGGGGAAAGCATAGAACTTTGCACCACCTAACTCATAAAAACGTTTTAATGCGCGATAAGCATAAATAAGATGATTTTTATCATTAAAAAGCCTGAAAAGTTCAATGTAGAAAATCGTTACCCAGGGGTAGTTATAAAGTCTTTCAGCTTCACGACGATTGCGCTGGAAATCGTTATATACAACACCTGTTTCAACGTCAAAAACTTCGCGCTCAACATACTTAATATATTCTAAAAGACTATTTTTGAATTTTTCGTTTTCGTGATATTGCAAATAGGCTGCAATAAAAATGCCCATGCCAAAGCGCTCTCTTGCACCGTTGTAGTTGGCGTTATAGTTATAAAAAATGTGTTTTTCTTCGTTATCGTATGGCAAATATGCACCATCAAGACCGCTACCTGCTTTATGATACTGCTGTTTATCAACAATAAAGTTGATGCGCGTTTCCATAAGGTTTTCAAGGTCAGGCGAAACGAAAATATTAAGATGGGTTTTTACACCTTCAACCGTAATATCATAGTGTCGGTTGCCTAAAGAATCGGGAGTTTCCTCAACCATTATAACGTTGTTTTCAATGGTAAAAGGAACAGCTTTGTCGTTTTTTATAATGGCAACGTTACTAAAATCAAAGTTGGGCGTAACGGTAAAAGAAATTTTCTCGTTATCAAAAACGGTAAAATGCTCAGCTTTAACTTCAAGAAAACGGTTTGTGTATTTTTTTAACTGCGTAAAGAAATCGTCCTTGCCGTTATGCCAGAAAAGCATCCATGAAATTGTAAATGATTCATTGGGCATAAGGGGATGTGCTGTGGGGTGAAGTATAAAATCACCGCGGTCATTGCTTATTTTTTCAAGGTCGCGCTCAATACTGTAATCGGAAAGAGAACCCTCCAATAAAACAAGACCTAAGTGGGGTGCTTCGCCACCCATTCTTAATGCGCAAACGTATGAAACCTCATCGCCCATAAATAAATGAGTGTGGCAACGTGCTTTTATGCAGATATCAGATGCAATATAATCATCATTAAAAGGTGTATAGATACCAATTTGCCCTAACGTTGGGAAAATATCGCGCTCAGAAACGTTGGTAAAAACAAAAGTTTCCTTTATGGCATCACCGATAAATTCTTGGGTGTAGGTGGCTTCAATGCCTTCAGGACAACGGCAAGTACCCCATTCGGTATAGCCATCAACCCAATTCATTTTATATTTATCATTTTTATGGATAAGTTCTTTCATTTTAACTCTCCTTGTTTACATTAAGACCGTATGAAGAAAACATATTGCGAATTTCGTTTAACTTTTCATTTGTAGGCGGTTCAACGTCGGGCATCGTATTTTTTAAACCTAAGGCATCATATTTTGAACCTGAAAAATTATGGTATTGCAAAATATCAACGCTTTCAATATTATTAAAAGTTGAAAGCTTTTTTGCAATATCTTCTGCTTCAAAATCATTATACTCAGGTATTACGGGATAACGGATAATAACTTTTTTGTTGCACTTATCAAGATATTTAAGATTATCCCATATAAGCTTATTTGATTTGCCCGTACATTTAATGTGGGTTTCTTCGCTGAAAGCCTTTATATCATATAAAAATATATCGGTGTAATCTATAACCTTTTTAAATGCACTTTCAGGCACGTAACCGCAAGTATCAACAGCGGTGTGGATATTGGCTTCTTTTAATTTTTTAAGCACTTCGGCAACAAAATCAGCCTGCATTAAACATTCGCCACCGGAAATCGTTGCACCACCGCCTGATGTTAAGTAAAAATCCTTATCCTCAATCAGCGCATTAAAGGCTTCATCAACGGTCATATCTTTGCCGTAAAGAGTCAGCGCTTCGCTGAAGCAGATTTTTTCACATTTGCCGCAAGCAATGCAGTTTTCCCTTAAAATATTGCGTGGCTCAATTTGCTGATTTTCGCAAATACTTTTGCAATGTCCGCAGCCAATACATTTATGGGCAAAAAATGCAATTTCCTTTTTATAACTTTTGCCTTCAGGATTATGGCACCACAGGCAATCAAGGGGACAACCCTTCATAAAAAGAGTTGTGCGGATTCCGGGGCCATCGTGTACGGCAAATTTCTTAATTGCAAAAACGCATCCTAACATATTGCTTCACCTTGCAGGATAAATTCATCCTGCTCCTTTTTTGTTAAATCATTAAATAAAACGTTCCAACCGCATAAACGCACCTGAAGAGTTTTATATTTTTCGGGATTCTTTTGCGCTGCTTTTAAATCTTCAGGGTTAAGCACGTTGTATTGTACGGCAAAACCGCCCTTTAACATATAGGTATCTAAGGTTGCCTTTAAAATTCGTGAGCCGTCAATGCCTTTTACTGCGCTGTGGCTTAATGCAAGGTCTAAAACAGTACCGTCAGGCACAATGGAGGAATCTAATTTTGATGCTGAAAGTATGTGCGCAGTAACGCCTTTTTTGTCGCAGGCATTGGTTGCGCAGATGTTTTTTGAAAGTGGCTCGCCATTTAACCTGCCATCAGCAGATGCCCCTGTTTTTTCACCAAATAAAAGCCTTAAATCTATTGACCACGTACCGCCCCTGAAAACACCGCCATGTCCGTTTTCTCTGCCGTTTATATTGTTTAAACAAAAATCGGTAATCTCGCGGGCAAAAGCGTCAACACAATCAAGGTTGTTGCCATATTTAGGCAATGAAAGCACGTAATGGCGTAATTCTTCGTTTTCTTGCCAATTGTTTTTCAGTATGGTTTTTAATTGGCTTAAAGTAACCTTCTTTTCATCATAAACTATGGTTTTGATTGCATAAAGAATATCTGCAACAGATGCCGTACCGATTAAGGGTATTGATGATGAATTATATTTTGCACCACCGTGATATATAT
Organism: Clostridia bacterium; assembly: GCA_045653985.1. Lineage (GTDB taxonomy): Bacteria > Bacillota > Clostridia > Christensenellales > QALW01 > UMGS1322. The sequence continues at coordinate 18,759 of JAZOMK010000148.1, forward strand.
CAAGTCCCTTTTCAATACAGCTGTCATAAGTTGATGAAATAAAAGGCGTAAACTGCGTTTTTATATAGCCTTTTTCCTGGGCAATGGTAAGCTTGATGGAATTGTTTATAAACAGTAAAAGATATTCTTTAACCGCGTTTTTAAAATCGTCAAAGGTTTCGGTGTTTTGTTTAAGGTTAAATATTTTTTTGCCCGTTAAAGCATCCTCACCTTCAAAAATTACTGCCTCTACTGCCTTGGGCATATTTATAAAGCCGTTTAATGAGCAAGGAATTTCTGTGCCCTGGCTGTAAATTTCATAGCAGCCTACGATGCCGTAATCAAGGGCATCCTTTTTATCCTGCCCCAATTTAACTAAGGCTTCTGTTGCAACTGTATTATTTATAAATACAAAGGAGTTTCCGTTTTCCTTTATACTCTCGCAGATTTTTAAAATAAAATCTTCAGGAATTGCCGTTGAATATCGTATATGCACCTTTGTGTAAACAGGTTTTAAGCTGATAAATTCTTCAAGGATAATGTATGAAAGCTCGTTTACTGCATCCTGCCCTTCAACACCGCATAATGCAAAGGGCTGGTTTGCCCATACTTTACGGGCATCAAGCGTTTGTATGAAGTATCTTATTAAAGTGCGCACCTGATCCTTTGTGAAGGTGCCTGACTTAATATCGTTTTCATAAAAAGGATATAACAGCATATCAAGGCTGCCAAATGCCCTTAAATAGGTACATTCAACGTCGCTTTGGAAATAGAAGAAAAAGTACATAAGTAAAAGTGCTTCATATATATTTTTAGGCGGATTTTTTCTTAAACTGCAAAGGGCATCAGCAAGGAAAATCATTCTCTCGCTATTTTCGTTTCTTGCCAAAATTTCAAGACGCTTTAAGAAAATTTCAGCGCCTTCATATGCAAGAACGATGCCTTTATAAAAATCACCGTCTTTATTTTCTGCACGTTTTTTTAAACCGCTTAAACCTAAAGTTAAAATATTTTTCCAATAAGGTGCGGTGTGTGAATAATCAGGCCCACCTGAAAAATATTTAAGGTCGGTCATATCAGAAAAAAGCTCAATGGTTTTTTCATGCTTTTCTTGTTCAAGGGGGCGTATTACCGTACCAATAACGCGAGGCTCAAAATCAATTACATCTTGAAAAAAGTCCTCAGGGCAAATGCCGATAGATACGTTTTTAAGTATAAATTTAATAATTTCACCTCGTGTTATATGTGAATGAGGGCTTTTGTTATGTATTTTTAAAACTTCTTCTTCGATTTCTAAAGAAGTTTTGCCGTCAATAAAGTTCGATTGAACGGTTTTTAATATTTCTTTATCTTTTTCAAAATCATTCCACATAAAAAATCACCTCACAAAAGAAATTATATCAAAAATATTTGCCCTTTTCAATCCTTAATTTTTTTATAAATCAAAGCACCTGCAATTATGCCTATGGGGAAGATTATTCCTGACAAAATGCCTATTTGTAAATCACCGCCAAAGGCTTCAGAAACCCAACCTGCAATACCGGGGCCGATACTGCAACCTAAATCACCGCCCAACGCTAAAAAGGCGAACATTGCCGTGCCACCACCATAAATGGTTTTGGCTGAAAGCGATAACGTGCCGGGCCA
>JAZOMK010000149.1:0-3772 GCA_045653985.1 Clostridia bacterium
GCTGTGACCGATAACTGCATATTTAACATTAAGTTCGTTAAGCATTCCAGTTGAAATTTCGCCTGTAAAAGCGCCCTTTTCTTCAAAGTGAACGTTTTGTGCGCCAAGACCGACATTTGAGCCATCAAGAGCTTTTGAAGCAGCATCAAGACAAACAAATGTAGGACAAACTACAACATCGCATTTAGCATCCTTCACTAAAGGCTTAATTGCATTGATAAGTTCAACTGCCTGTGAAGGTGTATTATTCATTTTCCAGTTTCCTGCAATAATAGGTTTACGCATTTTAAAAATTCTCCTTACTTATCATTAAGTGCTGCAACACCAGGAAGTTCAAGGCCTTCAAGGAACTCAAGTGATGCACCGCCACCGGTTGAAATGTGGCTCATCTTATCAGCATAACCAAGCTGTTCAACAGCAGCAGCTGAATCGCCACCACCGATGATTGTTGTACCTTCGCACTCAGCAAGAGCTGCTGCTACTGCCTTTGTACCGCCAGCAAACTTTTCGATTTCAAATACGCCCATAGGACCATTCCAGATAACTGTTTTTGCATTCTTAACCGCATTTGCAAAAAGTTCACGTGATTTTTCACCGATATCAAGACCTTCCCAATCAGCGGGGATCTGATCACGATCAACGTTCTTAACATTTGCATCTTCGCCAAACTTATCAGCAACAAGTGTATCAATAGGAAGAAGAAGGTTTACGCCCTTTGCTTCTGCTTTCTCAATAAGGCTCTTTGCAAGTTCAATCTTTTCTTCTTCAAGAAGGCTCTTACCAATTTCAAGGCCCATAGCTTTATAGAATGTGTAAGCCATAGCACCACCGATAATAAGAGTATCAACTTTCTCTAAAAGGTTATTGATAACACCAATCTTATCTGATACCTTTTTACCGCCAAGAATAGCAACAAAAGGTCTCTCAGGATTTTCAAGTGCCTTGCCCATGATATCAAGTTCCTTGCCAATAAGGAAACCGGCAACAGCAGGAAGATAATCAGCAACACCTGCTGTTGAAGCATGTGCACGGTGTGCAGTACCAAAAGCATCGTTTACATAGATGTCAGCATATGAAGCAAGCTTCTTTGAGAAATCAGCATTGTTCTTTTCTTCTTCAGCGTGGAAACGAAGGTTTTCAAGAAGTACGATTTCGCCTGACTTAATATTAGCAACTGCATTAGCTGCGCTGTCGCCAATAACATCTTCAGCAAATGTAACGATACCGGGGAAGATTTCTTTAAGTCTTGCAGCTACGGGAGCAAGCGAATATTTCATATTGAATTCTCCCTTAGGTCTGCCAAGATGTGAGCAAAGAATAACAGCAGCGCCATTTTCAAGTAAATACTTGATTGTAGGAAGTGCAGCATTGATTCTTGTTTCATCAGTAATGTTTTTGTTTTCGTCAAGCGGAACGTTAAAGTCAACTCTTACGAGTACTTTCTTACCCTTGACATCGATGTCTCTAACAGTCTTTTTGTTCATAATATAACCCTCCACAAAATAAATATATAGTTTGACGCGTTTTAACGCGTTTTTTTACGATATATATAATACAATATTTAGCAATAATTGTCAAAGACTTTATCTATCGGAAATATCAGAAAGAACAAGTCCTTTATTGTTTTCTTCAGCCCAACGCATAGACCAATCATTTTCAAACAAAACAACAGGCCTGTCTTTTAAGTCTGAAGCAATTTTTGTTGAACTTGAAAGTTTAAGTTTTTCAATATCACAATCTTCAGGAAGCCACCTGATAAACCTAAAAGCAAGCTGATTGGATTTGATTTCTACGTTATATTCAGTACGCAATCTATGTTCAAGAACCTCAAACTGAAGCACACCAACAACGCCAACAATAATTTCTTCCGCAGCATAGGAATTATCTTTAAATACCTGAATGGCACCTTCTTGCGCAAGCTGTGTAATTCCTTTTAAAAATTGCTTACGTTTCATAGTATCAATGGGCTTTATTCTCGCAAAATGTTCAGGTGCAAACACCGGAATACCTGCAAATTGAATTTTATTACCTGTATACACAGTATCGCCTAATGCAAAAACGCCAGGATCAAATAAACCGATTATATCACCTGCATATGCTTCTTCAACCGTTTCCCTTTCTTGTGCAAGGAACTGTTGTGGCTGTGCAAGTTTCAAATCTTTACCTGTTCTTGCAAGATTCACCGTCATACCTTTTTCGAACTTACCTGAACATATACGCATAAAAGCAACTCTGTCTCTATGTGCAGGATTCATGTTCGCCTGAATTTTAAATATAAATCCGGAAAACTCTTCTGTTTCAGGATCAATAATACCAGTATCAGCCTCACGGGGTGTTGGCGGTGTTGTAATCTCAAGGAACTTTTCAAGAAACGGCTGAACACCAAAGTTATTCATAGCACTACCAAAGAACATCGGTGTAAGATTGCCAGAAAGCACCCTATCAAGATCAAATTCATCGCCTGCAACATCAAGCAATTCAATTTCATCGACAAGTTTTTTATGATGATATTCACCCAAAAGTTCAGCAAATTGAGGATCATTACAATCACCCGTTACTGACTCAACCTTGTTCATACCGTGATTTCCGCCTGAGAAAAGTTCGATTCTTCCGCTTTCTCTATGATAAACCCCTTTGAAATCGCCATCAGTACCGATAGGCCAATTCATAGGACAAGCTCGGATTCCAAGTACTGTTTCAAGTTCATCCATTAAATCAAAAGGATTTTTACCTGCACGGTCAAGTTTATTAACAAAAGTAAAAATCGGAATGTTTCTTTTGCGGCAAACTTGGAAAAGCTTAATCGTCTGCAACTCAACACCTTTTGCAGCATCAATAAGCATTACTGCGCTATCAGCTGCAACAAGCGTTCTGTAACTATCTCCCGAGAAGTCTTGGTGTCCCGGTGTATCCAGAATATTTATTCTATATCCGTTATAATCAAATAACATAACCGAGCTCGTAACCGAAATGCCACGTTGCTTTTCAATTTCCATCCAGTCAGAAACAGCATGCCTTTCGGTTTTTCTTGCCTTAACAGAGCCAGCTTCATGAATAGCTCCTCCATAAAGCAAAAGTTTTTCAGTTAACGTTGTTTTACCTGCATCAGGGTGAGATATAATAGCAAACGTTCTTCTGCGTTTTACTTCTTGTTGTATGCCCACAAAAAATCCTCACTTTAAACTTATTTTTCCAACTTAAAATTGTATAATAAAACTTAATTTATGTCAACCGAAATACCCTTTTTATTAGTATGTTTTATTTTACATTCATTTAAACAAAAGTTAAAGGCTGCACAAAAGGCAGCCTTATATATTATTTTTTAATTTTTAAAATCACAGCATCATTATTTTCGAAAAATAATTTTTCTTCACAATTACCGTAAAGAATCTCTGCAATTTGCCATCCGTTATTGAGTTGAATTTCTGTTTCAACTTTTTCTGTTGAATAATTTATCAGAACAACAACTCTTTCATTCTCGTCCAAAATATGTTCAGTTAAGCCTATTTGTGAATTTAAACAGCGACAAACTTTAGGATCATTCTGCATTCTATCTTTCAATGTTTTATAAACATAATACGCATTCGATGCACATACTTCAAACTGATTCATTGCAGAAGTCTCATAAGGCGCAAGGAAGGAATATACTCTGCCTTTTCCTAATTTATGACAAACAAAAACAGGATTTCCGTTTTCATTTTCAGCAATCACTTCCCCATCAATATTATCACATATATATTCGTACTTTGCATAAGAATTTACATTTTCTCCA
>JAZOMK010000150.1:0-2567 GCA_045653985.1 Clostridia bacterium
ATCCTGCAACAAACCTTACCGACGGTAACAGCGAAACTTATTGGGAGGGTCTTGCTTGCAAGACAAGCCAGACAATCACCATTGATTTAGGCGAGACAAAGCATTTTGACTATTTCTACATAAATTGCCCCGATACCCAGCGTTATATACGAATGAATCTTATGGGTTCAAATGATGGTGAGCATTTCGATTTACTTAGCGAAAGAACCTATATGCAAATTGCTATTGGCGGTAAGTATAACGAATATTATGATAAGACTTCAGGTGATTACAGATATGTACGTTTCTTCCTTAACTCAGACGAAAACATACCTGAACCCTTGAAACTTTCAAAAGTTGCACTTTTTACTGAGGCAAAATAAAAAGATAAACGAGCAGATTTTTAAATCTGCTCGTTTTGTTTATTCCGACCTTTTTCCGCCCCACTCAACAACCGTAAAGCCTTTTCTTTCAAATTTTGAAAATTCTTGTGGTTCAAGCTCAATAAAAGTTTCTGATGGTTTATATGCCATAAACACCCTTAAAAGGCTGTCAGGTTCAGGATTTATTTGTAATTGCGCCATTTCACAATAATTTTCATATTGAAATGAAATTATGTTATACGGATTATCCTGCATCTGTGGCAACCAATACACGATAAACTCATTATATTCTTTTGGTGTTAAACCTATTTGTGCAAGAGTTTTCTGTAAAAATTCCAAAGTATCTTCGCCTTTTACACAAAAACCTTTTGAATAATCACATTCAAGATTATCATATCCTTCCCAAAATAGGTATGAATATTCAAGATTGTCCTGATAATTTATTAAAGTACCGTCAGGCTTTGCAAGCACGTACCACCCCTCATTATAGCGCGGATATGTGTACTTCAATAAGCCGTCATAAGTAAGCTTTACAGAAACATCTGTTTCTTTTTCAGGATAAAGATAAATTACTGGTTTACCTGTTGTCCGCGAATCATCGTTTGTTGGTAATTCCTTAAGTGAAACGGGGAATTTTTCACCTGAATATTTTTCAGGAAGCTCCATAGTTATTGAGGCTATTTCGCGTTCAGAATAAACGCTTGTATATTCTATATATATTTCATATTTACCGCTTTTGCCGATATGTATATCGGGTATAGAAATATCTCCTGCCTGCCCCGCTCTTATACGTTTTTCGATATTTTCAGTAATAATATCTGTGCCTTCATTCTCTCCATAAAGAATTTTTGCCGACCTTAATATAATATCCGCCTCCTCGTAATTGGTTAAGCGAACAGTCCAATAATGAGGTGAAACATGTGTAGGATTTCGTTCAGGTGTTGCGCAATAAGTCAGTTCAATAATTTCAACCTTTACCGTTGACGAGCAAAAGGTTTTTATATTTTTATACATATTGAAGGTATCTTTTTTTGCAGTGCAAGCATCAGTTCCTATGTAAGTTATTTTAGGTGTTGGTTTAGGCTTTTTCGTAGGTTCAGGCGTTGCAATTACTGTTTTTTCAGTTACATATATTTCTGCTTCTGCCGTTATCTTTTTTGCATCATATTTATTGTTAGTTTTAAATTTTATTAGATATCTGCCTTCGCGATAAGCGCCTAAATCCTTTAAACTGTAGCGTATAGGATCAAGTTCAGCATTTGCATTGATAGTTACGTAATCACTAAAGGAGTTTTCCTTATAAACTCCGCCAATATCAACCCAATGTTCGCCTAAACGCTTATATAATTTACCATTCTGCTCAATAGATATAGTTTGATTATATAGATTTTTCCATTGAATATCAACGTACGGTTCACTACAATCAAGGTTTATTTCTGCAACAACACCGAAAATTCCGGCACTTTCTGCAGGTTTCGCCGTTACTGTAGGCGTTGGCGTTATTATGACTTCTTGTATAATTACTTTTTCTGAACAGCCTGAAAAAAGCAATAAAAGCAACAAAATAAATGATATATATTTTTTCATATCATCCCTCTTTTCTTTTGTATTTTACCATACTTTTACTGTAATGTAAATACCCCTATTTCCGTACCGGTATAATAGTGGGTTAAGATTTCCTTGTAATTTTTGCCTTGTAAAGCCATTTCTTGTGCGCCGACCTGCGATAACCCTACGCCATGGCCAAAGCCTTTCATAATAAAGGTTATTTTATCATCTGAAATTTCAAAGATAAAGTCAGTTGAGCGCAAGCCTAAACATTTCCTTAACGCTGTGGCTTTAACACTTTTTTCGCCTATTTTTAAAGTTGATACTCTGCCTGATGCAGTATAAGAAATTATTTTAAGTTGAATTTCATCCACGTCAATATTAAAAGATGCTTTTACCTTTTCAAGAAACTCTTTCTTACTAAAGGTTATTTCTTTTTCATACTCGCTATTGTTTGTTGAAACCGTTGAGGAAACACTTTTTAAATAAGGATATGTGCCACCGAAAACTGCAACGCAATCTTCCGTTTTATCAACGCTTGAAGAATGGTAAAGGGCGTTTATTGGCTTATTATCATATAAAACAATTTCGCCTTTTGTTTCATATACAGCAGTTTTAATTTTATCATAATATTCATCATACTTATCCCCCCAGCCT
>JAZOMK010000151.1:0-3968 GCA_045653985.1 Clostridia bacterium
TTCAATTTTTTCTTTTTTGTTGTTGGCTGTTTTTATTCCGTAACCTGCTTTAATAACGGCTGAAAATATTTCTTCTTCATTTACATCGCCTTCAACGGTCATACTGTTTGTTAAAAGATTTACCGTGCAGGCGCTGACACCATCTACTTTAGAAACGGCATTTTCAACCCTTGCGCTGCACGCGGCACAGCTCATGCCGCTTATATCGTATTTTTTCATTATAAAAGTTCCTTATAAGATGCTAAAAGAAGGCTTTTAAGCCTTCTTTGAATTAAGATATTCCTGCCAGATAGCCATTTCGGTAAGCTTTTGTACGTTGATAACACCGTCAGCATCAATGTCAATGCGCTCAACCATAGCCATTGCTTCATCAATTAAAGCTTCTTCATCAAGTAGCTTTTCAGCCTTTACAACTTCATCAAGTTTTGGTTTTGTTGCGGGGTGGCGGGGGGTAAATACCGTACAGCAATCTTCAAAGGGGAGTATTGAAGTTTCAAATGTGCCGATATTTTGGGCGATTTCCATAATTTCAAGTTTGTCCATGCCGATAACCGGACGGAAAACGGGCAAATTAACTGCGCTGTCTGTGCAGTTAAGGCTTTCCATTGTCTGGCTGGCAACCTGACCAATGCTTTCACCGGTAACAAGTGCGCCGCAAGAACGTAAACGCGCAATGCGTTCAGATATCTTCATCATAAAACGTCTTGTAAGTATTGTCATAAATTGGTCTGGGCATTTATCGTAAATTTCTTCCTGAATATGTGTAAAAGGTACAACGAAAACGGAAATTCTTGTAATGTATGCGCATAATTCTTGGGCAAGCTCATATACCTTTTCCTTTGCGCGCTCAGAGGTGTGGGGGAATGAATAAAAGTGTACACCGTCAAGCTGAACACCGCGCTTTGCAATCATATAGCCTGCAACGGGTGAATCAATACCACCGGAAAGCAATAATGCTGCTCTGCCGTTTGTGCCGATAGGAAGTCCGCCAACAGCAGGCACGTCCTGAAAATAAACGTATGCCTTTTCGCGGATTTCAACTTCGATTATATGCTCAGGGTTGTGTATATCAACTTTCATGCCGGGCATTTTTTCTAAAATACCGCCACCTACAGTTGCGGCAATTTCAGGCGATTCCATAGGGAAGCGCTTGTCAGCTCTACGTGCTTTAACCTTAAATGTACCTGTTAAAATGTTAGCTTCTTTAAGCATTTCAACGGCATTTTCTGTGCATTGGTCAATATCTTTTTCAAACTCTCTTGCAGGTGAAAGTGCGTGTATACCAAAGATTCTTGAAAGCCTTGAAAGTGCTTCGTCAAGATCTTTAGGATCAATGTTATAAACGTAAATACGGCTTTGTGCAATGGCAACGCGCACGTCCTCAAAATTTTTTAACGTTGCTTTCATATTGTTCATAAGTGTGCGTTCAAAGAAAGGTCTGTTCTGTCCCTTTAAATGAATTTCGCCTACTTTTACGATTATCATATTGCGGTAATCCATAATAAAACTCCTATTTTCTTTTGAATTTTCTTAAATACTGAACTTTCTCGCTTATATATTGACAAGCGATTTGGGCTTCTTCTAAAGTATTAAACGCACCAAAGCTTATGCGTACGGTGCTTTCTGCTAAAGGTAAGGGCATATTTACAGCCTCAAGCACGTGGCTTACTTTGCTTGAACGGCTTGTGCAGGCAGAACCTTTACCGATTATAACCTTATCTTCAACTGCGTTTTGCAATGATGATGCCTTAACACCCTTAAAGGTTACACTTAAAATATTAGGTGCGGAATCTTCAATATTAAATATAGTATCGGGGATAAGGGAAAGAAGCTCTTTATATCTGTTTTTTACTGCTTTTAAGTTATTTATAACGTCCATGTTTAAAAGTTCGTCAACAGCTTTTGAAAAGCCGATAATTGCAGGCACGTTTACCGTACCCGACCTTAAATTATCCTGCTGACCGCCACCGTAAATAAAAGGATAATAGGGTACACCTTTCTTTATATATAATGCACCGATTCCTTTAGGACCATGTATTTTGTGGGCGCTTATTGAGTATAAGTCAACCCCCAATTCCTTCATATCAGTTTTAACGTGCATAAAAGCCTGAACACCGTCAGAATGAAAAAGCACACCGGGATTTTTTTCTTTAACTGCTTTTACCAATGTAGCAATATCGTTTACAGCACCGATTTCATTATTTACGTGCATTATGCTTACAAGAGAAGTGTTTTCATTTACAAGGTTTTTTAAAGTTTCGCTTTCAACTACGCCATCAGAATTTACAGGGCAGTATATAACTTTAATGTTTCTCTTTTTTAAAAACTCTTCGCAGTTTAAAATTGCGTGATGCTCATAAATAGATACGATAACCTCAGAATTATCCTTTGCAAGGTTTAACGCGGTATTATCGCTTTCGGTACCGCCTGAAGTAAATATAAGTTCCTTATCAGTAATATTTAATGCCTTTGCAATTACTTTTTTTGCAGTAAGCATCTTTTTTTCAGTATCAAGCGCCTTTGAATAGGGGGACGAAATATTATAAAAATCATCCTTATAGCAAGCAGAAACTGCATCAAGCACGCTGTCAAAGGGACGCGTTGTTGCTGAGTTATCAAGATATATCATTTTCTGAGTTCCTTTTTAATCATTTCAAGTAATTCATCATTAGGCTCAAAAACTACGGCGCATCTTTCACCGCGCTCATAGGTAAGCACGTACTTTTCAGCATCATCGTTAAGTGAACAATTAAGCTTTTTTGCCTGAAGCTCTTTAAAATTATCAGGATTATAACCATCAATGCGCTTAAAGGATGAAACCGGTACGTTTACAACCTCTTTACGAGCTTTAAGATTTTTGATTTTTGCAATAATAAAATGGTCGTCCTCAACAATATAGTCATATTCAATAAGCAAAGTATCCTTTTTGTTTAAGCATACAAAAGTAAGTATCAATGCAACAATTAAAGGTATAACGTCAAAAAGACTGATGCTCATTTCAGGATTACCGAGAATCATAAAGATAGTTGTAATAAAATATACGGAAATAAGGCTCATTGCTACAGCTGTTGCCATTAAAAAATTATATTTAAACTTAACTTTCTTTTGCTTTTCTTCGTCTCTTAATCTTATTGTTTGTTCAATTCTATCCATAAAAAAACACCTCGATAATGATTTTAACATAAAAATGCCGATTTATCAAGGTGTTTATTCTTATTTCTTTTTAAAATCAAGACGGAACATTGCAACAAAAATTGAAATTATAGAAACTATCTCCGTTATTGCGCCACCCCATGATACGTTTATTATGTTATATGTAAGCCATAAGGGCGATGCGATAAGTGAGTAGCGTCTTACAAGTTTTGCATTTTCCATTCTTGTTGAAAAGGTTGTTACAACGTTACCTAAGGTTGGTAAAAGTTCAAGTATAAAGGGCGAAATACTGAAAAGCAATGCCTTGTCAGGTGCAGGAATTACAAATAAATTCAATATATAACTTGCAAAAGTAAGGATGATGAAAACACCGATCCATATTGTGCTTTGCGCCCACTTTTTATCCTGCCTTTGGGTGTAAATAAGTGAACGCACAAGACATATTGCATTAAGTATTGCACCGCTGTAGGCCTTCAGAAGGAAAAAGTGTATTGTGAAAAGTGAAGTTGAAATTGATTGTATTACAACAACGCCTTTTTGTGTTCTTGCTTGAAATGAACTTATTGCAACCACCATTGCAATATAACCGACAATTTGTGCAAAAGTTTCCATAAAAATGCTCCTATAACAAAATACTAATATATTATAGAGTTTTTGCGAAAAATGTCAACAGTAAAAAACTAAAAAATTTGGTGATAAAATGTTTGACAGATTTACAAAACTGTGGTACTATTAACAAGCCGCACATGGTCGTGTTTGTAAAATCTCTATAGTCAAAACATTATAACTTGAATCAGTTTCAAAATGTAAAATTT
>JAZOMK010000152.1:0-2149 GCA_045653985.1 Clostridia bacterium
TGATTTTTAAACGTTTTGATGTTTCAGGTAAAACTTCTTCTTCGTTATAACAAGGAACAACAACATATAAAATATTATTCATTTTCATCACCATAAATTAATTCTTTTGAATAGGGAAGTTGCTTTATCCAATCACAGTAAACGTGCCATTCGTCAAGTTTGTGTGATTTTCTTGCAAAATACATATTTCTAAGATTTTCATAATTCATTGTAACGGTACGCATCTGATTAAAACTTGATGGAAGTAACTGAATAAGGTTGTACCATAAAGCTTTATCTTTTGTTTCAAGATATTTTTGGCGTACATCCTCGATGTATGCAAGAAGATTATCCATCATTTTTAATGATTCGTCATTTAATTTATCAAATGAAAAATCTTCTCTTGTAAGTTCTTTTGAATGAATTTTGTGCATTGTTGAACAACTGTTAGCAACAGTTCCAACCTTATAGGTGTCAAATTCTTTCCACCAATAAAGAGGGGCAGTAATATCAACCGATACAAAAATCATGCGCATGAATTTTCTATGGTCGCTTCCTGCGAAAGCAAGTTTTTTAGCTAAACTTAAATCATTTTCACCCAAAATATAATTACCGTTTTCATCGTATGAGCTGTCCATGCGATCCCAACTGTTCATAGGGTTTCTTGCACCACGTATTGCATTTTCGAGATTCATTACTTCTGTTCTTTCAATTTTAATCATAACTTACTCCTTTATAATATGCAAAATAAGACCATTCTTTGTTTATATCAAGTTGTTCGTCAAAATATTGACCAAACAATAACCAGTCATCAGGAGAACCATCCGGTTCAAACACATAACCTTCAATTCTTTCATCAATATCAAGAGTTACGATACAATAAGCATATTTGCCATTACCAACAGCTTTTACAATAACTTTTTGTTCAGGTGCAACAAAAAAGATATTATCATTATCTATTTCATATACGCCTTCTTTTTTATCTTGTAATTGATCAACTATCTGATTGAATTCATTTTCGTATTTTAAGAAATCTGATTGTATCTTTGATTTTGAGGATTCATCTGCTAAAGCTTATGCTAAAAATGTACCGGCAAGTGCAAAGATAACAGGAGTAATAAATGCCATTTTGTTATATCTGAAAATTAATATTGACGAAAAGATTATTATTCCAACAGATAAAATAGGTAAAATCCAAAGTGAAACAGTTGTGAAGCTCCCAAACCAATAGTACATCAGATTAAAATTTATCATTGATAAATGTGTTAAAATTGCAAAAATTGCCGCAACAAAAGAAAGTATAAAAATAATCAATTTTGATTTTTTTAATATCTTTGATTCTTTTTGAATTTTTTTATTCATAAACATAGCCTCCAAGTGTATTAACTATATTATACATTATGTTATGTCTATCGTCAAGATTGAGTTGACAATACTATAATATTTTTGTAGAATTATATCATGAAATTTTAAGGAGTTTATTATGGTTAAAACTAACGCAATGCGCTTATTAACTTCAGCAAAAATAAGTTTTGAAGTCTTTGAATATGAGTATGATGAAAATGATTTATCAGGTGTTCATGCTGCTGAGTTCTTAAAAATTCCACCGTCAACATTCTTTAAAACTTTGGTATTGAAGGGAGCGAAGAATGGTGTGTTTGTGTGTTGTATTCCTGTAGATGAAGAACTTGATTTAAAGAAAGCAGCCTCAGCTTTCAATGATAAAAGCTGTGAGATGATTCATGTTAAAGATTTGCTTGGTATTGCCGGCTATATGCGTGGCGCTTGTACACCGATAGGAATGAAGAAACATTACCCAACGTTTATTCATGCTTCTGCAGAAAATTTGGATAAGTTTTATATTTCGGCAGGAGCGAGGGGGATAGCTTTAAAAATTAAGCCTGAAGATGTTATTAAATATACAAACGCAACTGTTTGCGAAATTATAAAATAAGCTCTGAAAACGAGCTTATTTTTTTGTATTCCAAAATAAAAAAGTTGCCTGTAAACTTGCATCAGATCGACCTGCGGCACAAGCGAAAAATTTGCTTAATGCTGCTGCCTCCCGGCCCTGACATGGTTCACAACATCACCTTGCGCAGAACCCAATGCAAGTTTACAAGCAACTTTACGTATATATAATACCACGATATTAGATTTTTAGCAACTT
>JAZOMK010000153.1:0-5271 GCA_045653985.1 Clostridia bacterium
TTGGTAATTGTTTGCGAATTCAAGGAATTCGCAGTCGAAATGCGGCTTTGCCCTATTTCGACATCCACATAGTCATTATTAAGCTGCAGGATCTGCAGGAACGGGTGTTGCCTGCTTTGACTGGAAGTTTACAAACTCATAGCCGGGTTCAGTATTGATAACACCAAACTTAAGTTCTGTAATTTCGATAGTCTGAGTTGTAAGACCTGTTTCTTCATACTTTAAGCACATACCAGTTGAACCGAATGACTTGTCAACGTACATTGTTCTTTCCATTAAACCATTCTTATAGTAGAAGATTGTGCATTCCTTACCGGCAACAGTTGCAGTACCCTTGTTTTCAAGCTGATCTTCTTTGTAGTTCATGTGAACGCTGAAGATTGATTCAGGGTGCTGTGTAATATCAGCGGTGCTGTTGAAGCACTGTGTATTGCCGATTGTAAAGCTTGTGCCGCCATCGTTGCTCTTAAGTGCAAGGTTGGAGAAACCAACTTCAACAAATGATAAGTTTTCTGTCTTGGGAACATAGTTTCCGTTTTCATCCTGTTCCATCTGTGTTGCATCAGACTTAACTACAGTATAAGCAACGTAGTAGTTGTTAAGCTGTTCAGCTGAAATGTCAACAACAGTTGCAGCAAGCTCAGGCTTAGGTGTACGCTTTGCACCGGTCTGTTCCTGAGTAACCTGGCCCTGAACTGAGCCGTCTTCGGTAGCTTCTTCTCCACAAGCAACAAATGAGAACACAAGTGCTAATGCAAGTACGAGAACAAGAATTTTCTTTAATGTTTTCATAATAATCCTCCTAATATTTTTATAAAAATATTTTCACTTAGAATTATATAGTTTTTTTTTAACTTTGTCAACACTTCTTTTTAATGTATAAAAAAATTTAAAGATTTATTAACTTTTAGGCTTGACGCTTACTTCGCCGCATTTAAGAGTTACCGTCCCATTACTTTCACTGATAATAAGGCCAAAGTCATCATCAATGCCTTTAACAATGCCTGAAAGTTCAATGCCATCTTTAATATAGTAAACTTCTTTACCCTGTAAGTAACTTTTTTGGCGATATTCTTCTATATAATCACCGTTTTTATAAATTTCAAAGAAGTTGTTTATTATATATGCGCAAAATTCATCGGCTATGAAAGTATCTTCTTCAAACAGATAACCTGCAATATTTTTTATACTTTCATCCATGCCCTTTTCAGGTTTAAAAAGATTTACACCTATACCAAGTATTGCGCCTATAAATTCATTACCATCAAAGACGCCCTCGGTTAAAATGCCCGATACTTTTTTATCATCCATAAAAATATCGTTTACCCACTTTATATAAGCATCTTTTTTTGTAAAATTTTCAACCGCCCGCAAAACGGCAACTGCCGCCATAGTGGTTATGCGCGTTATATCCTGAAATTCAGGTTTAAGAAAAATGCTCATATAAAGCCCATTTTTTTCAGATACGAAAGTTCTGCCTAAACGACCTCTGCCTGCAGTTTGTCTGTTAGCAATAACTACTGCGCCCTCACACTTTTCTTTTGCAATCTTTTTTAAAAAAGTGTTGGTGGAATCAGTTTCCGCCAACACTAAAACATCATTTAACCCCGTAAGGCTTTTTATTTTATCACTTGAAAACATATTACTGAATTTTATCGGCAATCATCTTTAATGCCGAAGAATCAATTTCTTCAACCTTGCCTGCATCTACCAAGCGTGCGTTTTCAGGCTTGATGGGAAGTTCAGCATAAGCAGGGATATCAAAGTTTTTGGCAACATCCTCAGCCTTAGTTTCACCGAAAATATAGTGTTTTTTGTTGCATTCATCACAAACAAAATATGCCATATTTTCAACAATACCGATAACGGGAATATTCATCATCTTCGCCATCTTTACAGCCTTTTCGACTATCATTGAAACAAGGTCTTGTGGTGAAGTTACGATAACGATGCCATCAATGGGAAGTGATTGGAACACCGTAAGAGGTACGTCGCCGGTTCCCGGAGGCATATCGACAAACATATAATCAACATTATCCCAGATAACATCCGTCCAGAACTGTTTTACTGCACCTGCAATAACGGGACCGCGCCATACAACGGGATCTGTTTCATTTTCAAGCATAAGGTTAATTGACATAATATCAATGCCCTTATCAGTTTTTGCAGGAATAATGCCGTCCTCAGTACCCATTGCCTTTTCGTGAATTCCAAATGCTTTGGGAATTGAAGGACCGGTAATATCAGCATCTAAAACAGCGCTATGGAAACCGCGCTTATTCATTTCACAAGCAAGAAGCGAAGTAACAAATGATTTACCTACGCCGCCTTTGCCTGAAACAACACCGATTACCTTTTTAATTTTACTTAATTTATGTGCTTCTTCAATAAAGCTTTCTTTGTTTTTGCTTGCACAGTTTGATGAGCAACTTGAACAGTTATGTGTGCAACCCATTAAAAATCACCTTCTATAATTTGTTAGCTATATTATATCACCAAATCACAGGTTTATCAACTTGTTTTACTCTTTTACAAAGAAATATACCTTTTCTTTTTCTAACATAAAAGTATCGCCTGATATACCATTCATTCTATCGCGCCATGCGCCTTTTAATTTAAGTTCATAGGGCGCATCGGTTAAATTGGAAACCACAAGATATTTTTCTTCATTTACAAACATTGAAGCATATACTTTTTCTTTAAGAGGAGAAAGAATATCATCACATTCTCTGAGTTCAATATATGCAAGAGAATTTTCTTCAACCATTGGGGCATAAAGTTTTTGATATTTTGCCCAGATGTCAAACTCATTGGGATCATCAGGAATTGGCGACCACAAGCTGTAAACATAAGGACCATCAGGATGCTCGTCCATATACTTTTCAACTGCGCGATAGAACTCCTGCTCACCACCACCGTAATAAGTTACGCCCTCAACGTTACCGTTTTTACCGCGGAGAGGTCTGCCTATTTTAAGTAATGGGAACTGCATAAAAGGTACGGTATAAGCCATATAGGTATCCATTGTTGCATCAATATAGCGTCTATCAAGGCAAGGCACTATGTACTGATGCCATTCTTTACCTAAACCGGGTGTAAAATGATCAACGCACTCGCCTACCCAAACGTAATCATAGATTTTATCCTTGCATGGTGGTGGATTATTGCAATCGCAATGAACTTTATAAATTTTGCCGCGTTTTTTAACCTCGGAATATATCTGGCATAAAACATCCTCAACGTGAGGATCGTACCAATCCTCAAACTTATCGCCTCTGTCATAGCCGATATCGTTAAAAAGACCATCGAAATCATAATCATCAAGGATGCCCAAACAATGTGAAATTATAAAATCGCGCCACTTTGCAGAACTGTGGCTTGCCTTACGATAAACAAAAAAGTGTGAAACAAGCCTATCCTTACATTTTGCATATTCTTCTTTAAAATCAGGATCAGTTTCCTGAAAGAAGCCTGACGAAGCATAGGCAATTACCTTTATATTATTCTCGTGGCAAAGGTTTATAAAGGCTTTCATTCCTTCAGGATCAACTGCGTGGAATTTATCGGCACCATGGATTCTTACGGGATCGTTCCATTCTTCGTGCAACTGAATAAGTTTTACACCGCTTTCAGCCATTTTTTTAATTAAGGTGCGGTCATAATCAGTCGGCATTGCTGAAATTCTTTCAGGATAGTCGCCAAGATTATATACCGCCTGCCCAAAAAGATAGTCGCGTACCCTGATGCGTCTAAAATATTTTTTATTGCCTTTTTCAGCACTTGTTATATTATCAATTCTTGCTTGTTGGTTCATATTTTTCACTCCTTTACTATATTATATCAGTTATAAATTGCTTTTTAAATTGCATTTTTCACTTAAAACATTGCATTTTTACACAATAAATATAAAAAGCAAGCTTAAACTAAGCCTGCTTCTTTTAATTCAACGATATATCTCTTTAAAGCATCCTGCCATGAAGGTAAACGTTTAAAGCCGTTAGCTTCAAGTTTATCCTTGCTCATACGTGAATTTAAAGGACGTTTTGCCTTTGCCGGATATTGGTCGCTTGTAATATAGTTAATTTTTGTATTTCTGTTGCCTTCAGCCATAATAGCTTCAGCAAACTCTGCCCATGAGCATATGCCCTCATTGGTTGCGTGGTATATGCCGTACTTTTCACTTTGTACCATATCACAAAGCAAAACCGCAAGGTCGAAAGTATATGTAGGTGAACCTATCTGATCAGAAACAACGTTAAGTTCTGCCCTTTCATTACCTAAACGAAGCATTGTTTTAACAAAGTTGTTGCCGTTTATGCCAAACACCCATGAAATGCGCACGATAAAGAATTTTTCCAACAAAGCAGTAACTTCATCCTCGCCCAATGATTTAGTTTCACCGTAAACTGACTGAGGTGCTTTTGATCTTTCAGGCTGATAAAACTCATCACCCGTACCTTCAAAAACATAATCAGTACTGATATAAATCATTTTTGCCTGAAGTTTTTTAGCAACAAGTGCAACGTTTTTTGTGCCGATAACGTTTACCTTATAGCAAAGGTCTTTATCATCCTCTGCCCTGTCAACTGCTGTGTATGCGGCACAATGGATAATTGCATCAGGATTATATTGGCTGATGCCTGCCATAACGGCAGTTTCATCAGTTAAATCAAAATCGTCAATATCAACGCCTAAGCAATCAATATTAAGTTCATTAAGGCGCTTAACAACGTCATAACCAAGCTGACCTTTTACGCCCGTAACAAGAACCTTCATTTTTTACCTCTTTGCGTACATTCTTTCATAATAATTCTGATAATCGCCCTTTAAGATATTTTCCCACCAAGCTTTATTATCAAGATACCATTTAACCGTCTTTTTGATGCCATCATCAAACTTTGTTGCAGGAAGCCAGCCAAGTTCGGAATGAATCTTTGTTGGGTCAATAGCATAGCGCATATCATGGCCGGGGCGGTCAGTTACGTATGTAATAAGGCTTTCAGGCTTATCAAGCTCTTTAAGAATAGTTTTAACAACCTGAAGGTTTGTTCTTTCATTATGGCCACCGATGTTATAAACTTCGCCTACTCTACCCTTGCGGATAACAAGGTCGATGGCTGAGCAATGGTCCTCAACATAAAGCCAATCGCGCACGTTTTCACCTTTGCCGTAAACGGGAAGGCTCTCATCATTTAATGCCCTTGAAATAATTAAAGGAATAAGCTTTTCGGGGAAATGATAAGGTCCATAGTTATTTGAGCAACGAGTGAT
>JAZOMK010000154.1:0-2859 GCA_045653985.1 Clostridia bacterium
AATGTTTGTTGTTTTAATGGTCCACGTACCTGTTATTTTGTGCCATTCGGTATCGTTGATAGTAATCTTTGCCGTTTGTGGCCACATTGTTGCATCGCCCTTAACTTCGCAACCAATACCAACGGCAACGGGTTTATCAGGCGTTTCAAGCAAACGTACGTAACCGCTTACGTAGTATTTGCCGTTCTCTTGAATTACCGCAGCAATATCCTGCGAAGGTGCTGAACAGCGATGCTCACGGTCAGTTGCAATAATGGTTGCACCGCCAAACTCTGCTTCATTGGGTGTTGTGCTTCCTTGAAGGTCAGCCGCAAAAACGACCATACTAAGCATTGAAATAACCATTGTTAAAATGATTCCTAAACAAATGATCTTTTTCATAATCATTCTCCTTTTACATAAAGAGTACAATTATATTATACTTCTCCCTATTCAGCTTTGTCAATACTCCATTTGCAACTTTTTTACCCTAATTTCCTCCTTAATTTATCTAAAACCCTGCTTTCTATTCTTGAAATCTGCACCTGCGAAATGCCCATAATATCGGCAATTTTTGTTTGCGTCATATCCTTAAAATACCGCAAAAGAATTATGCGTTTTTCACGTTCTTCAAGTTGGTCAAGGCATTGGTATAAAGCAAGTTTATCATTAAGCGATGCCTTGTTTTTATTATCCTCAATAATCTCTTTTAAAGTTGAGCCTGAATCATCAAAAACAGGTTCATCAAGGCTCTTTAAATGCTGCATACTTTCTAATGCCATAAGCACGTCTTCAACCTGCGCGCCCGTTTCTTTTGAAAGCTCGTTTATGCCAGGCTCATGCCCTAAAGAGATTGAAAGCTTCTGCCGTGCATATCGTATTTTTTGTTGTAATTCTTTTATTGAACGGGACATTTTTACCGAATTATCATCCCTGATAAAACGCTTTACTTCACCGCAAATCATAGGCACTGCATAAGTTGAAAAGCGCACGTCAAAATTCAGGTCGAAGTTTGAAATTGCCTTTAAAAGGCCCATAAGCCCCACCTGATATAAGTCCTCAAAATCGCTGCCGCGGTTTAAGTACCTTTTTACTATGGATTTTACAAGCGGTGCATTTTCTTTTACAAGCTGTTCCCTTGCATTTTTGTCGCCTTTTTGTGAAAGCTCAATGAGGCTTCTTGTGTTCTCCCACTTCACTTTTTACCACCGATTTTCTTTTTCATAACAACTCTTGTACCTTCATCGGGGGCAGATGCTATTGTTACCTCGTCCATAAAGCTTTCCATCACCGTAAAACCCATGCCTGAGCGCGTACCATCGGTGCAGGTGGTATAAAAAGGCTGCCTGGCTTTTTCGATATCCGGGATACCGCAACCATCGTCCATTATCTCGATATGTAAAAGCTCTTTTTCATATGAAAGCCGCATTTCAATTTCACCCATTTTATTTGAATATCCATGCACTATTCCGTTGGTTACTGCCTCGCTTACCGCCGTTTTTATATCGTTAAGCTCCTCTATTGTTGGGTTCATCGGGGCAATAAATGATGCCACGCACATCCTTGCAAAACCCTCGTTTACCGATAGCGATTTAAATTTAATATTTGCGCTGTTTTTCATTACGCAACACCTCCTTCATATTTGGGCATAAGCGAGTAAATACCTGCAATTTTAAGCACTTTATCAACGTTATCTATTGCCCCCGTAACGTATAGCTTTTTTGTTGCAAAAAGCTTGTATCTGCCCAATAATACACCGATTCCGCTGGAGTCCATAAAGGTCAGTTCGGATAAATCAAAAATCACCGTATCTGCCCCGCTTGCCATAATTTCCTTATCCAGCTTTTTCCGCATTTTTTCTGCGTTATGATGGTCAAGTTCACCAATAAGTTTTAATTTAAGTTCCATAATTACTCATCTCCTTAAAAAACTAATTCCCGTTAAAATTTTTTATTCCTTTAGCTTAATTTGACGATATTTTTCTATTTTTGGAAGAAGAATCTGTCCTTTTAAACAAAGAGTGCAATGAAACATTCTACTTTTTGTTGCACGATTGTAAATTTTATTATATAATATATTATTATAATATTATTATGGGGGCATTGTTTCGTGTCTGAAAGAAATATTACTTCTTTTGAAAATTTACCTGAAAAGGAATATATAGCTAAAGTCAAAGAATTTTTCGGTGATAAAAAGCACACTTATTTTGTTGAAACCTACGGCTGCCAGATGAACGTAAGGGATTCACAAACCTTAAAAGGTTTTTTTGAGGAAATGGGCTATACCGAAAGCGTTGACAGGCAAAGTGCAGATGCTGTAATCTTTAATACCTGCTGTGTACGTGAAGGCGCTGAGGACAGGCTTTTAGGCAACTTAGGCAAGTTAAAGCAAGAAAAGAAAAATCGCCCCGATATGCTGATTATGATTTGCGGTTGTATGATGCAGGAGGAAGGCAGTAAAGAAAAAATCAAAAAGCGCTTCCGCTTTGTTGACGTTGTTTTCGGCACCCACAACACCCATGAGCTTCCTAAACTTATGTACTCCGCTTTAACTAAAAACGAAGCTCAATATTCCATATGGAAAAAGGAAGATGCCATTGTTGAAGATATGCCCGTTTTAAGAGAAAAGGATGTTTTCGGCTGGATAAATATCATGTACGGCTGTAATAACTTCTGCTCATACTGCATTGTACCTTACGTGCGTGGCAGAGAGCGCTCAAGAAAAAGCGAGGATATTATTAAAGAAGCAACAACTCTTGCAAAGAACGGTGTTAAGGAAATTACACTTTTAGGTCAAAACGTAAATTCATATGGCAAAAACGTTGATGAAATTTCTTTCCCCGACCTTCTTCGCAAGTTAAATAAAGTTGAGGGGTTAGAG
>JAZOMK010000155.1:0-1784 GCA_045653985.1 Clostridia bacterium
ACGCCTACCTCTGTAGAAATCTTACCAACCCCAACACCGCTTGATACTGAAAAATTTGATGTTTTATACATTACAGGTTCAACAGTAAACGTAAGAGAAACCCCATCAAAAGACGGTAAAATCTTAACTACATTACAAACCAATGCATTGGTTAAAGGATTTTATAAAGAAAACGATTGGTATTACGTTGACTACGGAAATAAAACCTACGGTTACATTTTTACAGAATACGTTGCAAAAAGCCCAAAAGAAACGCCTCCCCCATCACCGTCACCAACACCAATTTTAACACGCGAACAAATTTTAAATTATAAACCTATTGTGGATATGCCCGAAAGTGCAAATCCACACGGAACAACTCTTGAAATGATAGAAGCGCACGAATATTACAAATACGTTTATTATCAAAAAATATCACAAATAACTCAAAAAATTGCAAAAGAAGACCCTGAAATTGGTGTAAAAGTATTAACTATGGTTGCCAAATGGAACGAATTTAACCCAATTAGCACTGAAAGATATCTTGATTTAGTTGAAGAATTTGAACCAAATCAAGGAACTATATTTAATTTAACACGTGTTACTTTAACTGCTAGTGATTATAAGGAATTACTTGATTTTCTTGAAAACGTTTATCTTATGATGATGGGTTATGAAGGATATATTGATAAACAAGCCGAAAAAACTGAATTTTCAAAGGAAACTTTTGAAAACAGATACGAACTTTTACGAGATAATTTTGTTGCAATACATAACAATACCGTAAGAGAAGCAGATAGCAATAAAGAAGGTTACAGCGAGCAATGCGAAAAAATAATGGAATGGTATTTGGGCTGGAATACAAAGTTATATAATTTCTTTGATTTAAAATGGGAAGTCCTTGCTGAACTTGATTTTAGCAAAAATCAGAAATCATTTGAGTTTTATAAAGCCTATGACAGATATGAAATCTACCGTTCATACAACTATAATTTTAACGAAATTTTATTGATAATGCGTGGCGAAACAACCTATGCAAAAGGATAAAAACAAGGGATGAGCAATAACTCATCCCTAAATTATTTTTGGTATTTAATTAAACTACACCCTGAGCAAGCATAGCATCTGCAACCTTCTTAAAGCCTGCGATGTTAGCACCTGCAATAAGGTCGCCATCCATGCCATATTCTTTAGCGGCTTCAACTGAGCTTTCAAAGATATTCTTCATAATATCATGAAGCTTAGCATCAACTTCTTCAGCACTCCAGCTGTAACGCATTGAGTTCTGGCTCATTTCTAAGCCTGAAACTGAAACGCCACCTGCGTTAACTGCCTTTGAAGGAGCGATAACAACGTTGTTCTCCTTAAGATATGCAACAGCATCAGCAGTTGTAGGCATATTAGAAACTTCTACATAGTACTTTAAGCCGTTAGCAACCATCTTCTTAGCATCATCAAGGTTAACTTCGTTCTGTGTTGCGCAAGGCATAACAACATCAACCTTTTCACCCCAAGGTTTCTGACCCTTGAAGAAGGGAACACCAAACTTATCAGCATAATCTTCAACTCTGTTACGGCATGATGCACGCATTTCAAGCATGAAGTTAATCTTTTCTTCTGTTGCTACACCGTCTTTATCATAGATATAACCGTCGGGACCTGAAATAGTAACAACCTTGCCACCAAGTTCATTGATCTTCTGAACAGTACCCCAAGCAACGTTACCGAAGCCTGAAATAGCAAATGTTTTGCCCTTAATATCTTCGCCGAGCCACTTAAGCATTTCAGCTGTGTAATAAACAGCG
>JAZOMK010000156.1:0-6483 GCA_045653985.1 Clostridia bacterium
AACGCGGATTGCACCATGTACAGGCTCCCAATAAATTTTATTGTACATTTCCATGTTTTTAAGCGGAACATCGCTCATTTCAAAACTGTTTTCAGGACCGCGAACACCGATATATGCGTGCATTTTCGCCATGAGTGCGGCATCGGTTTCGGCACGCAGTTTTAACTGATCCTCAGTTGCTTCCAATAAAAGTGAACGGTTAAGTCTGTTTGAACGCACCCACAAAAAGGGATTTCCGCCTGCTTCATTAACGGCTTTTATAAGCTCCATACCAAATTCTTCATCAGCACCTATAAGCTCTATGAGACAGTTCTCGCCTTTTTGTAAACGGCAAGAATAATTTACAAGCTTATCAGCTAAAATTTTAACTCTTTCATCAACCATGTTTGTTTCTCCTTAAAAAATAAGGGCGAAAAATTCGCCCCAATAAAATTATTAAGTAATGCACTCTTTAAGTGCGGCAAGTGCCCGATCCTTATATTCCTTCGGAATACAGCAAGTGATTTTTGTTTCTGACGTTGTAATAAGTAATACAGGGATATTCTTTTCCTGAAGGGAACCAAATATATCACCTGAAACACCTGCGTGATGCTCCATACCGCTACCTTCGATAGTAACCTTTGCAATGTGGTCAAGTACATCAATAACTTCGTCCTTGATAAGTGCATTGATAAGGCTTACTGATTTTTCAACAAGTGGCTTTGAAACTGAGAAAGAAAGTGTATATATACCGTTAAAAGGTACGGTCTGTGTAATAATATCAACCATTATATCGTTTTCTTTAAGAGTTTTAAAGATATCACTTATTAGTTTTGCATCCTTAATGTTGCCTATAGATATTATGGCATCACTTTCGGAAGAATATGCGTTGGTAACAATATTTTGTTGTGTTAAAAGACTACCCATATTATATAAACCGCAGGGAAGATCAACAATAAACTTTGCGGCACGTAAAGCACCATGTGCAAAAATGCTTCTTGAATATGCTTTGTGGGTAAGTTCAATAACTTCATCACTGCCTGCAAAAACAACTGTATGTTCGCCTGTTATTGTACCACCGCGTAATGCGTGCATACCAAGCTCGCGTTTTTTTCTTGCAGTACGGTTTTCATGGCGATCATAAACATATTCAAGGTCGCCACCTGCAGCCTGGTTTATAGCATCTGCAAGCATCATTGCTGTGCCTGAAGGTGCGTCAACTTTCTGGTTGTGATGTCTTTCTTCAATTTCAATATCAAAATTGCTGTGAAGTATGTTTGTTGCTGATTTTGAAAGCTCCATCAAAAGGTTTACACCAACTGACATGTTTGCTGAACGCATAATTGCAACGTTTTCAGATGCATACTCAATAGCGCTTACATCATTTGAATTATAGCCGGTTGAGCAAAGCACCATAGGAATGTGCCTTTTCTGCCCGAAACGTAAAAGATGGGGCAATGCTTCAGGACGTGAAAAGTCAATTATAACGTCAGCATCCTCTTTGCATTTTTCAATATCGCTGTAAACGGGAAAATCAAAACCTGTTGCATTTGCAGCCATAAGGTCAACACCTGCAACGACTTTAAAGTCATCACCCTTATTTGTTTCGCCGATGATAACTCTGCCCATTTTGCCCATACAACCGGAAAGAATTACTTTTAACATATTTATTCTCCTGCAAAATTAGAATTTAATTCCGAACTTTGTCATTTCCTTTTTAAGGAATTCAAGATTTTTCTCACTCATATCGCAAAGGGGAAGACGGAGATTGCACTCACCATAACCCATAAGCGATGCGGCTGTTTTTACGGGGATAGGATTAACCTCGCAGAAAAGTGCCTTAACAAGGGGATGAAGCTTTAACTGCATTGCAGCTGCATCCTTAATGTTACCTTCAAGGAAATCAGCACACATTTTATGTACTTCATAGGGAAGGATGTTTGATGCAACAGAGATAACGCCCTTACCGCCAACTGCCATAACGGGGATGGTAATACCGTCATCGCCTGAGTAAACGTCAATCTTATCGCCAACTCTTGCTAAGATATCAGTAATCTGATCCATATTTCCGCTGGCTTCTTTAATAGCAACCATTGTGTCAAGCTCAGCTAAACGCTCCATTGTTTCAGGTGTGATATTTACGCCTGTTCTTCCTGCAACGCTATAACAAATAACGGGAAGAGGTGTAGCTTCACATACAGCCTTAAAATGGCGATATAAGCCTTCCTGAGTACATTTGTTGTAATAGGGGGTAACTACCAATAAAGCATCAGCACCTGCTTCATAAGCAACCTTTGAATTGCTTACTGCGATGTGTGTTGCATTTGAACCTGTACCAACGATAACGGGTACACGCTTGTTTATGTAGTCAATAGCAAATTTAACAACAGTTGCTCTTTCTTCATAAGTCATTGTTGCAGGTTCGCCGGTTGTACCGCAAACCAAAAGTGCATCAGTGCCGTTTTCAATCTGAAAATCAATAAGGCGCTTAAAAGCTTCAAAGTCAACGCCGTTTTCAGTAAAAGGTGTAATAAGTGCAGTAGCACTACCTGTAAAAATAGTATTTTTTCTCATAATTCTCACTTCTCAATAAAGCCTTGTGCAACAAGGAGCTCAGCCATAAGAACTGCACCGCCTGCGGCACCGCGTAATGTGTTGTGTGACATACAAACAAATTTGTAGTCATACTGTTTATCTTCTCTTAATCTGCCGATTGATACAGCCATACCGCCTTCTAATTCACGGCAGGTCTTAATCTGGGGCTGATTGTCTTCCTCAAAATAGTTAAGGAACTGCTTAGGTGCAGAGGGAAGATTGAAAATCTGAGGATCGCCCTTAAAGTTCTTCCAAATTTCAAGGATCTCTTCTTTTGAAGGCTTCTTATCAAAGCTTACGAAAACTGCAGCGGTGTGGCCGTTTGATACGGGAACACGGAAGCACTGTGTTGTAATGCAGGGTGTTTCGGAAGGAACGATAACACCGTTCTCAACATGACCCCAGATCTTTAAAGGTTCGTTTTCACTCTTTTCTTCTTCGCCACCGATAAAGGGAATAAGGTTATCAACCATTTCAGGCCAACGTTCAAAGGTCTTACCTGCACCGGAGATTGCCTGATAAGTACAAGCAAGAGCTTTTTTGATACCAAACTTTGAAAGGGGGAATAATGCAGGAACATAGCTCTGAAGTGAGCAGTTTGATTTTACTGCAATAAAGCCTTTCTTTGTTCCTAAGCGCATCTTCTGTGCTGTGATAACTTCTGAATGATCAGCGTTAAGCTCAGGGATGATCATAGGTACGTCAGGTGTTCCGCGGTGTGCTGAGTTGTTTGAAATAACTGCAACTTCAAGCTTTGCGTATCTTTCTTCAAGCGCACGGATTTCAGCCTTAGGCATATCAACTGCGCAGAAAACCATATCAACCATTGATGCGATTTTTTCAGCATCTTCAGTTGCATCAAGAACCATCATTTCGTTGATAAACTCAGGAACGGGTTTATCCATTACCCAACGGTCGCCAACAGCTTCTTTATAAGTTTTGTTAGCTGAACGTGAGCTTGCAGCAAGTGTTACAATATTGAACCAGGGGTGGTCTGAAAGAAGCGTAATAAAACGCTGACCTACCATACCGGTTGCACCGATAATACCAACATTTAACTTTTCCATAATTAAAATTCCTCACTTATACATAAAGTTATGATTATAATACCACAAAACAACAATTATGTAAAGTAAATAAGCAAAAAATATGGCGATTTTTTAATTTCTTTCTGCTTGCAAAAAAACGTATAAAATGTTATAATTTCAATATATTACTTAAAAGGAAAGTTTTAAAATTGTCAGTAACTTTTTGTGCTTTGGGCAGTGGCAGTAAAGGTAATTGTTATCTTGTTGCAACTGAAAAAAATAAAATACTTGTAGATGCAGGCCTTTCGGCAAAGTGCATTGCGGATAATCTTACCGAATTGGGCGTTTCACCCAATGAAGTTGACGGCATTATCGTAACGCATGAGCATATGGATCACGTTTCAGGCGTGCGCGTATTTTCAAAGAAGTATGACGTTCCCGTTTATGCCAATGAAAAAACCATGTCGGCACTTTTAAGAAAAGTTCCTGATATTTTAAGTAAAAACGTACGTACTTTTGAAAACAGCAGAGGGTTTTGTATTGGCTCTTTGGATATTCAGCCATTTAAAACACCTCATGATAGTGCTTGTTCCTGCGGTTTTTCTATATATTCAGGCATAAGCAAAATTACCGTGGCAACTGACTTAGGTCATATGACAAGCGGTATAGTTGAAAATTTAAAAAATAGCGATATCCTTGTGCTTGAATCTAATCACGATCTTGAAATGCTTATCAAAGGTCCGTATTCTGCTTTTTTAAAGCAAAGGGTGCAAGGTCCTAAAGGTCATCTTTCAAACGATCTTTGCGGGCAAACACTTGCATATTTACTTGATCATGGCTTAAAGCAAGTAATTCTTGCCCATTTAAGTGAAGATAATAATACACCCGAACTTGCATATAATACAGTTTGTAATCATCTTGCAAAACGCGGTGCAAAGGACGGGATTGATGTTAATATTGATATAGCAATGCAACATATGCGTGGCAAATGCTATAGAATTATATAGAGGTTTTATGATAAACGGAAATTTAAAAGGTATAAAAGCATATATAAGAGAGAAAATCGAAGCACTCGATGAACTTAAATGCGATGCTTCAAAATTCATTGAAACTGAACTTGCATATGAATTAGGCGAAATAACTTTAAACCTTAATAAAGAAATCTGTATTTATATTTCTCGTCAGGGTGAAGTTCTTTACGTTAATTTAGGTGAAGAAGATAGGGCATCCTTACAAGGCATTTCTTTAAGAAGAAGCAACAGCCGTCTTTCGGGGTTAAGGTGTATACATACCCATCCGGGTGGAAACGGTCATCTTTCAAGTGTGGATATTGAAAGCCTTAAAAAATTAAGGTTTGATTCTATGTGTGCAATCGGTGTTGATGAAAAAGGCACAACAAACGTTACAATGGCTATCCTTTCTGATAATGATCAAGGCTATAATTATTATACTTCGCCAAGTGTTGAAAAAATCCCTCATGATTTCTGGCTTAATGAAATATATGAGGCTGATAAGGTAATTAAGCATGAAACTTTTGAAGATCAGGAATCAGAAAAAGAAAGAGTAATGCTTATAGGTACTGATGCTGATTCTATCGAAGAACTTGAACGTCTTACCGATACTGCAGGCGGTGAAACCGTCCATAAAGCAATACAAAAGGGCGCAAAAGGTATAATTGGTAAGGGTAAAATTTCCGAACTTTCATTGGTGGTTCAGGCAAAAAATATTGACATTGCAGTTTATGATGATGAATTGACCCAGTCAGAGGCCAATATGTTAGAACAAGAGCTTGGCGTACCTGTAATTGACAGAACTGCATTGATTCTTGATATTTTTGCAATGCGTGCCGCTACAAAAGAAGGTAAAATGCAGGTTGAACTTGCCCAGCTTCAATATAGGCTTTCACGTTTAAAAGGCGAGGGTATAGCTCTTTCGCGTCAGGGCGGCGGTATTGGTACACGCGGACCCGGTGAAGAAAAACTTGAAACTGACCGCAGACATATAAACAGACGTATTTACGAGCTTAAAAGCCAGCTTCAGCAACTTTCACAAAGACGTGGGCTTATGCGTAAACAACGCAAAAAGCAGGAACTTCCTCAAATAGCGCTTGTTGGCTACACTAACGCAGGTAAAAGCACACTTTTAAAGGCTCTTTCAGGTAGCGAAGTTTTTTGCGAAGATAAACTTTTTGCAACGCTTGACCCTTTAACACGCAGATGCGAACTTGATAAAGGTGTTGAGGTTTGCGTTACTGATACGGTAGGCTTTATAAAAAAACTTCCGCATCAGCTTGTTGAAGCATTCCGTTCAACACTTGAAGAAGCAGTTTTTGCTGATATTCTTCTTCATGTTTGCGATGGCTCAAGTGATGAACTTTTCTTGCAGATGCAGGCGGTTGATGAAGTTTTAACACAGATAGGTGCATCAAATATCCCAACAATTACTGTTGTAAATAAGGTTGATGCCATAAAAGGTGAAGCCGAACCTGTTAAGAATGGCGTGTATATTTCAGCAAAAAGCGGAGATGGCATTGATAAGTTAAAAACAGTTATAGTTGAAGAACTTAAAAAAATGCGTCAGGAGGTTACTTTAACCGTACCTTATGCACGCGGTGATATCTTGTCATATATCCACTCAAAATGTAAAATCGTATCTGAAGAATATGAAAACGAAGGTACAAAGATAACCTTCTCAGCACCAAGTGAGGAAAAAAACAGAATTATATCGAGGTTAAAATAATAAAAGAGGCTTGCCAAAATAATGGTAAAGCCTCTTTGTTTTTTATAATGTTTTAAGATAGCTTGCAATCTTTTCAGCCAAAAGTGCGTGTCCTTTTGTGCTTGGGTGCAAGCCGTCAGGCATAAATTCTTTTTGTAATTCT
>JAZOMK010000157.1:0-6991 GCA_045653985.1 Clostridia bacterium
CTCTAACTTGATGAAGCCATCATAAACATTGTCAGTTAAAATGTCTTTCATTTTGCCTTCAAAACGAAGTGTACCGCCTTCGCCCTGAATATCTGAAACCATTAAGCCGCTGTAATTTTCGCCTTCTCTGCGAACAACGATTACACTACCGGTAACGGTAAATTTATCACCGTTGCTGCCTTCAACAGCCTTTGGAATAATGCGTCTTACTTCATTATCTTCAGGGAAAGTACCAAGAATAATAACTTTACCTTTACCAACGTTGATTTCAAGTGCGCAGGGCTTGTTAACCATAGCGCTATGACCTTTTTTGATGGTGATAAGGTTGTTTTCACCCATATCCTCAAAAATTTCATAATGTCTTGAACATTTAACAACTTTGCCAAGTTCGTTTACGCACTCAAAGGAATCCTTATCGGTAGGCGTGTTATAAAGCTGATATGCGCCTGTAAGCTTTTCAAGGAAGCCGTAAGGTGAATTTTTATATTTTGCGCCTAAGTTGTTGCGGATATCGGACAATGGGCCAACAACCCACGTACCGCCATTATTAACCCATGCGGTGATTTTCTCTTCAAAGTTGCCTTCTTCAAGGGTAAAGGCAAGGGGAGAGAAGATAACCTTATATTTATCAATATCAGAACAAAGGTCGATAACGTCAGGGTGCACGCCCTCTTTAATCATTAAAGCGTAGAAATGATAAATATCATCACAGTTTTTGCTTACGGTTGCGTCAATATCCTGAGAAAGAAGCATATTCCAGTTTTTGCTTTGGAAGGTAAGCGCAACGTTGCTTTCAACCTTAGTGTTAAGAAGGAAATCCTCAGCCTTTTTAAGATCATTTGAAAGTTTAATAAGTTCATTTTTAGTGTGTGTGAATCTGCCTGAAGAATCAAGAACAGCGCCGTGCATAAGTTCATGGCCTGCCCAATGGGTACGCCACAACCAATAAAGGTTGGCTTCGCCACCGAACATATACGCTATCCATGAGTTTACGTGGATAAAGTTATCGCCAAAAACGTACATGCCTTGTGAAGTTCCACCGTTCCATGTTGCCTGAGTTTCAGTTACCCAATAAGGGATTTTTGAGAAGTTACGCATATAATCAAGCCAGAATGTCATTGTGGGCATATAATCAGGCTGTGAATAGTGGTTTAACTGGGCAACATCAAGCTTGCTGTTAAGCTCACGATAGTTAAGGCTGTTAAAGGGCATAGTATCTGTGCCGATGGGTTTATCTGAATATTTACGGATAATATCAGCCTGCATATGCACAAAATCAACGTGTGCTTTTGCCCTTGCTTCCTGCCAAGCTTGCTTTAAATGGGGGTTATGCCAAGCGTTTACTGCAGGTGGAATATCATCAAAGCTTTCATATACTTGGCTGAAAATGTGCAAATTCCATTCTTTTGTAATGTTTTCAATGGTGCCGTAGGTTTCTTTTAAGCCATCACGGAACTTTTTAAGGCAATGCTCACAAACGCAAACCTCATTATCGTTGGGGTAAATTTCATTATCAATTTGCCAACCGATAACGTTTTCATCCTTGCCAAATTCGGATGCTAATTTATCAACGATTTTCTTTGAATATTCAATATAATGGGGGTTGTTTGAACAACAATGACGTCTTCCACCGTGAAGCCTCCTTGTGCCATCGGGCTTTAAAACAGCCATATCGGGGTGTTTGTTGTAAAGCCAGTGGGGCGGTGTTGCGGTAGGTGTACCGAGAATGGACTTGATGCCCGCTTTACCTAATTTATCAACAATATTGTGAAGCCACTCAAAGTTATATTTGCCCTCTTGAGGCTCCATATCGTACCACGCGAACTCGGCAATTCTTACAACGTTAAAGCCAAGCTCCTGCATTTTTACTATGTCGTTATCAATTTCTGATACGTCCCAATCTTCAGGATAATAGTCAGAACCCAAATAAAGTTTTGCCATAATAAAGCTCCTTTAAAAATTTTTACTTATTATAGCATAACGAAGTTTCAAATGCAAGCAAAAAAATGCCCTCCGTAAAAATGCGGAGGGCTAAATATAAATAATATTTAATCAATTAAATTTAAGTTTATTTAGTTGTCTTGAATAGAAGCTAAATAGTGCATTGGACTAATTTCCTTTTCTTAGATTTTTAAAGGTAAAAACACTTTCATAATACCACGTCCTTAAAAAACGTTGTTACATTTTGCCTTTGTAAAGCTTCTTAGTACATTGGATTCACATCTTTCTTTTTATTTTCACCTTTATTATAACAAATTGAAAAACCAAAGTCAATACTGTATTTATAAAAAATTCATAATTTTTGCTATATTTTTTAATTTTTAAAGCGTTTTTATGAAACTTGTGTGATAATTTATATAAAAGTATTGACAAAAGTTATAAAACGAGATACAATTTTATCAAGAAAAGGGGATAGAAATATGAGCAAAAGTTTATACAGCGTAATTTTAACGGATGAAATCGTATATGAAATTGACCGTCTTGCATTAAAGCAAAACACGAATAGGTCAAATTTAATCAATCAGATTCTTGCTGAGTACGTTTCATACGTAACGCCTGAAATGAGGATAAATAACATTTTTAAAACCATTGAGGCTTTTATCAACGAAAGCACGCATCTTGTGCCTGAAGTTCTGCCGCAAAAAAGCACTATGAGTTTAAGGGGGAATCTTGATTACCGCTACCGCCCAACGGTAAAGTATGATGTTGAACTTTTTAAAAACTTTGAAGGTTCAGCAATCGGCAGGTTAAGCGTGGTTTTCAGAACCCAATCAGAAATTCTTTTAGCAAGAATGAATGAGTTTTTTAAGTTATGGTGCTATCTTGAAAGTAATATTTTTAACAGAGATATTACTTATACTTTATCTGATGGCAGATTTAACCGTAGTATAACGTTAAACACAAACAAAAGTTATACGCCCAACGAGATTGCCGATGCAATATCATCATACATAAAATTGTTTGATGATTGTATGAAAAACTATCTTTCGGGCAAGTATAGTGAAAATGAAATAATTTTGAGGCTTAAAACACATGCCGTAAAGGAGGTATTGATATGACGGATAAAATTACAAAAAAGACACTTGAGGCTTTTCAGGAAGCACAGAATATGGCAAATGATTTAGGCTGTGCCGAGCTTTTGCCCGAACATCTTTTTTATGCTTTGATAAATGATGAAAACGGACTTATCCCAAGCATTTTTGCAAAGATGAACGTGGAGACGGACGGCTTAAAAATCGCACTTAAAAATTATATAAATTCCCTGCCGCGTGTTTCGGGAAACGGAAAAACGTACGCTTCACAACAAACCGAAAAAGTCCTTGCTGCTGCTGAAAAGGAAATGAAGAAAAACGGAGACGAATATCTTTCGGTTGAACACATTGCCTACGCGATAATTTCTGCGCCCGGCGATAAATTAAAGGAATTATTTAAGGCTTATAACATTACTTTAAAAGCATTTTCCACAGAACTTGAAAAAATAAAAGCGGGCAAAAAAGTTACAAGCGATAGTCCCGAAAACACCTATGAAGCACTTTTAAAATACGGTACTGACCTTGTTGAAAGGGCAAAAGAGGGTAAGCTTGATCCCGTTATCGGCAGAGATAGCGAAATACGAAACGTTATTCGCATACTTTCAAGAAAAACTAAAAATAATCCCGTGCTTATTGGCGAGCCCGGCGTTGGTAAAACGGCAATCGCTGAAGGCTTGGCACAAAGAATAGTGCGTGGCGACGTGCCTGAAGGGTTAAAGGAAAAAACAGTATTTTCACTTGATATGGGTTCGTTGATTGCAGGCGCAAAATTCCGCGGTGAGTTTGAAGAAAGGCTCAAGGCGGTTTTAACTGAAATCAAGGAATCTGACGGCAGAATTATTCTTTTTATTGATGAACTTCATACCATTGTAGGCGCAGGTAAAACTGATGGCGCAATGGATGCGGGCAATCTTTTAAAGCCTATGCTTGCAAGGGGCGAGCTTCATTGTATAGGCGCAACAACGTTGGATGAATATCGCAAATATATTGAAAAAGATGCCGCGCTGGAAAGACGTTTTCAGCCTGTTATGGTTGATGAACCCAATGTAGAGGACACAATTTCAATACTCCGCGGTTTAAAGGAGAAGTATGAAGTTTTCCATGGTGTTAGAATCCACGATAATGCTTTGATAGCGGCTGCAACGTTATCAAACCGCTATATTACCGACAGATTTTTACCTGATAAAGCAATAGACCTTGTTGATGAGGCTTGCGCGCTGATTCGTACTGAAATTGATTCAATGCCTGCTGAGCTTGATGATATGCGCAGAAAAATCATGCAGCTTGAAATTGAGGAAATGGCGCTTTCAAAGGAAACGGATAAATTATCAAAAGAACGTTTGGAAAAATTAAAGGAAGAGTTAGGCAACGAAAAGGAAAAATTCAACGCGTTAAAGGCCAAGTGGGATAAGGATAAGGGCGAAATTGAATCGGTTAAAACCATTAAGGCTGAAATCGACAAAACCAATATTGAAATTGACAACGCACAGCGCGTTTATGATTATGAAAAGGTTGCAAAGTTAAAATATTCTTATTTGCCTGAGCTTGAAAAGAAGTTAAAGGATGCAGAGGAAAAAACAAAGGCAACAAGCCTTGTTCGTGATACGGTAACTGAAGAAGAAATTGCAGGCATCGTTGCAAAGTGGACGGGGATTCCTGTACAAAAACTTGTTGAGGGTGAAAGGGAAAAGATTTTAAGCCTTGAAAGCACCCTTCATAAGCGCGTTATCGGGCAAAATGAAGCGGTAACAAAGGTATCGGAAGCTATTTTGCGCTCGCGTGCAGGAATTTCAGATCCTAACAGACCTATCGGTTCCTTCTTGTTCTTAGGCCCGACGGG
The DNA here is from genome assembly GCA_045653985.1 of Clostridia bacterium. Lineage (GTDB taxonomy): Bacteria > Bacillota > Clostridia > Christensenellales > QALW01 > UMGS1322. The sequence continues at coordinate 4,873 of JAZOMK010000157.1, forward strand.
TGTAGGTAAAACGGAACTTGCCAAAACTCTTGCACAGAATCTTTTTGATGATGAAAAGAATTTAGTAAGAATTGATATGAGCGAGTATATGGAGAAATTCTCTGTATCCCGTCTTATTGGCGCCCCTCCCGGATACGTTGGTTACGATGAAGGCGGCCAGTTGACGGAGGCTGTTAGAAGAAAGCCTTATTCAGTTATACTTTTTGATGAAATTGAAAAGGCACATCCTGATGTTTTCAATATTCTTTTGCAGGTTTTAGATGATGGCAGAATTACCGATTCTCAAGGCAGGACGGTTGATTTTAAAAATACGGTTATAATTTTAACAAGTAATTTAGGCTCGCAGTATCTTTTAGAGGGCATAAACGAAAATGGTGAAATTTCAGAAAATGCAAGAAAACAAGTGGAAAGCTTGTTAAAGCAAAGCTTCCGTCCTGAGTTTTTAAACCGTCTTGATGAAATTGTTTTCTATAAGCCGTTAAATAAAAACGATATTAAGGGTATTATTGATATTTTAATTAAAAATCTTGAAAATCGCTTAAAGGAAAGAAGCCTTAACCTTGTTATTACCGATAAGGCGAAGGAATTTATTATTGAAAACGGCTTTGATGCCATTTATGGCGCACGTCCGTTAAAGCGATATATACAAAGCCGCGTTGAAACGTTGATTGCAAAAACTATATTGGAAAAAGATTTAGCGCTTTTTGCAACGCTGACTGTTGACTCTGATGGCGAAAAAATATTCGTAACAATATAAAAATGTGAAAAAAATATTAAAAAAGTAATGACAAAAAACTTTAGGGGAGGGTATAATCTAACTGTACAAAATGAAAAAGCAAGTTTTGTACAGAAGAAAAGATAATTAAAGGAGAAAATTATTATGAAAAAATTTGTTGCTATTGCTTTGTTACTTGTTACTGTACTTGCATTATTCACAGCTTGCGGTAAGTATACCTGCGATATTTGCGGTCAGGAAAAATCAAGCGGAAAGAACGAAGTAGAAGTTGATGGCGAAACAAAGGTTTATTGCAGTGATGAAAAATGCAAAAAAGCCGGCGATGCTGTAAAAGCACTTGCTGAGCTTGCAGAAGCAGCACAGAAATAAGGTATAATTACAGTAAAAAGATCCTCTGTTTTACAGAGGATTTTTTTTCGCCTAAAAGAGGAATTGACAAAAGTGTTTTATAAGGTTACAATATATTTAATAAAATACGAATGGAGAAAATATATGAAAAAGTTTATTGCGATTCTTTTATCACTTGTTTTAGTTATGGCGATGCTTGTTGCTTGCGGTGATGAAAAGAAGGAAAAGAAATCTGCCGATGATGAAACCTTTACTTGTGAAATCTGTAAAGAAGAAAAAGAAGGCGAAGGTAACAGGGTAATCGTTGGTGATGATGAAAAGAAAAGCACCATCTGTGATGAGTGCAAGGAAAATCTTAAAAACGGCAACGTGCCAAGCGGTGATGATGAACCGAATGATGACGAAGTAACGGTAGAGGAAGAAGTAACGGTAGACAGTAATGAGACTTTTATTTGCGAATTCTGCGAGAAGGAAAAAGCAGGCAAGGGTAATAACGTAATCATTGGGGATGCCGGAAGAAAAGGCACTATCTGTGATGAGTGCAAGGAAGCCCTTAAAAACGGAAATGTACCTAATACCGGTAATGATGATGAAACTGTTATCTGCGATGATTGCGGCGACACAATAAACGGTAAAGGCAATAAGGTAGAAATTTACGGCAAAACCTTTACCCTTTGCGATAGTTGCAATGGTTCAAGCGGAACCGATGCAGGTACAAAAGAAGAAGCTACTGTAAGCGTAACTTGCGATGCTTGCGATAAGAAAATCTCAGGTAGTGGCAATAAAGAAATTATTTACGGCACAGAATTTACCCTTTGCGATGATTGTAAAGCAGAGTATGATAATGAAAAAGGCGGCGAAGGCGACACCTGCTATGGCTGTGATAAAGAAATCACAGGCAATGCCACGCAGATAATGGTTGCAGGGCAATACTATATGCTTTGCGATGATTGTAAAGCTTTGATTTCGCAAGAGCAGGAAGATAATACTGTAAGATGCGCTGATTGCGGTGATAAAATTTCAGGCGAAGGCAAT
>JAZOMK010000158.1:0-3107 GCA_045653985.1 Clostridia bacterium
ATTATAGCGCAGAACTGCTCTTACCGTCCTTTGCCTTTGCTGTAACTTATGCGGCGGCAACGGTATTTCCGGTATTTGCACTTTTATATGGCCCTCTTGCAAAAACGTCCCTTGTAAATTCCTGCTCTCTTTTGATACCTACCCTTTATGGGATAATAATACAAGGTAGAAATGACGAAAACGCAAGTTCACCAATACTTATTGTAGGAATTATCCTGCTTTTTTCGGCACTCTTTCTTGTTAATTACAGCAGAAAAGAGGAGGGCAGAATAACGTTAAAATGGGTTATATTTGTAGGTCTTGCATTTTTAGGCAACGGCTTATGCTCAACTGTGCAGGCGGCAAAAAAAGATTACTATGGCGTTGAAGGCAATAATATGTTTATGATTGTTGCTTTAGGCACAGCATCAATAATTTTATTGATGACATCTATTGCTATGAAAGAGCAGAGAACGCGCATAAAAATCACCGTACAAAAAGGCGCGCTTATTGCCTTTGTTTGCGGTTTTGCCAATGGCTTAACCAATTTCTTGACGGTATTCTTAAACTCAAGTAACATACCTGCATCAGTTATTTTCCCCGTAATTTCAGGCGGTGGACTTGTGCTCATATTCCTTTATGCGGTATTTGTGAAAAAGGAAAAGTTTACAAAGATACAGTATATTGGCTATGGGATAGGTGTTGCGGCACTTGTTTTAATGAATTTATAAGCGGTTGACGGCTTAAAAAATAAATAGTATAATATATTTACTAACAATTTTGGAGAGATTTTTTATGGATTTTAAGATAGAAATAGCATCACTTATTGCTGAAAAGGCAGGCATAACGGTAGAGGAATGTGCAACTTATATTGAAATTCCCCCTAAAAAGGAAATGGGTGATTTTGCATTTCCTTGCTTTAAGCTTGCACGTGTTATGCGTAAAGCACCGCCGATGATTGCAAATGAGTTAAAGGAAACACTTGTGTTGCCTGAATTTATTAAGGAAGCACGTGTTGAAGGCGGCTATCTTAACTTCTTTATTGATACTGAAAAACGCGCTGCTTCAGTCTTAAAGCAGGCTGACGCTTTAGGCGAAATGTACGGTTCATCTGAAATGGGCAAAGGCAAAACTGTTTGTATTGACTATTCATCAATAAACATTGCAAAACGTTGCCATATCGGGCACCTTACAACAACTGTATTGGGTAATTCATTGGCTAAAATTCATAGATTTTTAGGCTATGAAGTTGTTTCAATTAACCATTTAGGCGATTGGGGCACACAGTTTGGTAAAATGCTTTGTGCATTCAAACATTGGGGAAATAAAAAGGACGTTGAAGAAAAGGGCGTAAACGCTTTAATTGAGCTTTACGTGCGCTTTGAAAAGGATGCTGACGATGCCATGCAGGAAGAAGCACGTGCATGGTTCAAGAAAATTGAGGATGATGATCCTGAAGCAATGGAATTGTTCCAGTGGTTTAAGGATATCACTTTAAAGGACGTGCAGGAAATTTACGACCTTCTTGGCATTAAGTTTGATTCCTATGCTGGCGAAAGCTTTTATAAGGATAAATGCGGTGCAGTTGTTGATGAATTAAATGAAAAGAAGATGCTTGAGCTTTCAGAGGGCGCATACGTTGTAAAGCTTGATGAGTATGATATGCCCCCTTGTATTCTTTTAAAATCAGACGGCGCAACTATTTATGCAACGCGCGACCTTGCGGCAGTTTTCTATCGTAAAAAGACTTACGATTTTGATAAGTGTCTTTACGTTGTTGCATATCAGCAAAACCTTCACTTCCAGCAGGTATTTAAGGTTGTTGAGCTTATGGGCTATGATTGGGCAGATAAGCTTGTACACGTACCCTTTGGTATGGTAAGTTATGAAGGACAAACGCTTTCAACAAGAAAGGGACACGTTGTTTATCTTGATGAGGTTCTTCACCGCGCCATTGATAAGGCATATGAAATTGTAAACGAAAAGAACCCTGACCTTGAAAATAAAGAGGAAGTTGCAAAGCAGGTTGGTATTGGCGCAGTAGTATTCTATGACCTTTTCTCAAATAAAATCAAGGACGTTGACTTCTGGTGGGATAGAGCCCTTAACTTTGAAGGCGAAACAGGTCCTTACGTACAGTATGCACATACACGTTGCTGTTCAGTACTTAAAAAAGCACCTGAACTTGACGTTTCAAAGGCTGATTTTACTTGCCTTTCTGATGAAGCATCAGTTGACCTTATCCAAAAACTTGAAGCATTCCCGCAGGTTGTTAAGGATGCGGCTGAAAAGTATGAACCCTCAATTATCACACGTTTTTCTGCAAACCTTGCACAAAGCTATAACCGCTTCTACTTTGAAAACCGTATTTTAGGTGAAGAAGAGGGCGTTATGCAGGCACGTTTGTTAGTTACAAAATGTACCCGTGATTGCTTAAAAACTGCATTAGGTCTTTTAGGTATTGACGCACCTGAAAAAATGTAATATATCAAAAACCTCTGTAAAAAACAGAGGTTTTGTTTTAAGGGGATTTTATGAAAACTCTTTTATATCAACTGCCTGAAGCGGTAAAATTTATGATGAGTTACGTTATCATAACAAAGGAAGATAACGCCATTGTAATTGATGGGGGCAGACCTGAAGATATGCCTTTGCTAAAAGAAATTTTATCAGGCAGAAAAATTAAATTGTGGATATTAACTCATCCTCACAATGACCATATAAACGGTTTTGTAACGGAATGTGAAAATAACGGCTTAAAAGATTTTGATATTGAAAAAATCGCCTGCAATTTTCCACCATATGAAATTATAAACAACAAAAACGTTAAGGATTATGAGTATCACCAAAAAGAATTAAACGAGATTTTGCCGCGCTTTTTAGAGATTGAACCATTGATAAAAGATAAAATTTTTAAAGCTAAAAAGGGCGATAGCATACAAATTGACGAAGTAAAAATTGATTTTATATATTCGTATCATCAGGAACTTACCGATAATCTTATGAATGACGCATCCCTTGTTTTTAGGGTTACGGCAGAAAAAACAGTATTGTTTTTAGGCGATTTAGGCCCTCAGGGTGGCGATGTTTTAATGAAAGAATCACGCGAACTTTTAAAAGCTGACATT